>NZ_JBHLSV010000002.1:0-284425 GCF_042434575.1 Brachybacterium hainanense | reverse complement strand
GGCCTCGGCTCGTGCGGGCGCGGCGGGCTCGGCGGCGCCCGCGGGTTCGCCGCTCGCGGCGGCAGCGGCGCGCAGGACGGAGCGCTCGCGGAGCATGACGACAGTGGTGAGGGCGACCAGCGCGGCGATCACCGCGACCGCCACGAGCACGGAGATCTCGCCCCAGAGACCGATCAGCGCGGTCGCGATCGGCGGCCCCGCGACCCAGGCGACGGAGACGATCGCGCGCGTGTTGATCACGACCGAGGGGGCGGCCCCGGAATGGCGCAGATGCGCGAACAGCATCGAGTTGCCGATCCCCGCCGGGCCGCCGATCACCACGAGCGCGAGGACCGCGAGCGGCAGGGTGGTCACGAGCGCGAGCACGACGGCGAGGACGGCGGTCAGGACCGCGCACAGCAGCATCGGCCCCAGGTAGTCACGGCGCCGGTCCGCGGCCGCCGGGATGATCAGCGTGCACAGGAAGCCGCTCGCGTTGTAGATCGCGAGGACCCATCCGATCTCCGCCGTGCTGGCCCCGTACAGGCCGGTGAGGATGAGCGCGAGCGCCGGGCTGAGGAAGGAGATCTGCAGGCCCCACAGCAGGGCGGCGGCGGGGATCAGGAGGCGGTTCATCGGCGGCCTTCGGTGCGGGGCGAGGAGCCGGTTCGGGCTCGAGGTCCGAGGCTATCGACGGCTCCGCCGCCGAACCAGGAACTGCCAGGGCACCGCTGCGAAGGGGCGGCCGGGGGCGGGTCAGCGTCGCATGCGCAGGCCCGCGACCACGAGCATCGCGACCGAGATCAGGCTCAGCGTGATCACGAGCGGCAGGGCGGCGATGCCGTCGACCGAGATCAGCATGAGGCTGACCAGGAACAGGACGCAGGCGACGCCGACCAGCGCGGCGGAGAGGACGCGCCGGACGGCGGTGCTCCGGCGCTGTCGCGGCTGGACCGTCATCGCTTCCCCCTCTGCTGCCCCGCTCGCCGGGAGGATCCCCCTGCCGCGGAACGAGCGGAGGGCTGCGGCGGCGCAGGGCGAGCATTCCGCTCCGACAGTAGCGACGGCCGGGCCGCCCCCGCCAGGTCCTGCGGTCCCGACATCCCGGACGCCGCGGTGTACCCCGGTCCCGTGCACCGGATCCGGGCTGCGACCTTCGTCGGGCGTCCCGACGGTCGGCGACGGGCGCTCCCGGCCGACGCGGGGTGGTATCTCACGGAATGTGGCCTGCTCCCGGGCCGTGGGGTAGAACGGATCGGTGAGCCCCGATCCCCGTCCCGTCCCCGATCCCGCTGCGGGCGCATCCCGCGCGGAGGTCTCCGCCGACTCCTTCGCGGTCGAGGCCGACGTCTTCGCCGACGAGCCGGGCTCCGACCTCCCCGAGCCCCCCGCGCCCGATGCCGCCGACAGCGGCCCCGCGGGGCGCATCGCCGTCGCGGCGCCGGAGGCCCCGCTCCCGGCTCCCGCCCCGGCGAGGACGGGGCCCCGCGGACCCCGGGGCCCCGTGTCGATCGCTCTCGCCGCTCTCGCCGTCCTGACCGTGTCCTTCTCGCTGCGGCCCGGCGCGGCCTCCGTCGGCCCGCTCCTGGACCCTGTCACCTCGGCCTTCGGCCAGGGGGAGACGTTCGGCGGGCTGCTCACGGCCCTCCCGGGGCTCTGCTTCGGCGTCTTCGGCCTGCTGGCGGTGCCGATCGCGAAGCGCACCGGCCTCACCGGGACCGTCGTGCTCGCCTTCCTCGCCGCGACCGTCGGCCTGGCCCTGCGTCCCCTGTCCACCGGCGGCGTGCTCTTCGTGCTGCTGACGATGCTGGCCCTGGCCGGACCGGCCCTGGGCAACGTGCTCGTGCCCGCCTGGGTGAAGCGGCACGGCGGCTCGCACACGGTCGCGCTCATGACCCTGTACTCGATCGTCCTCGCCGCGGGAGGCACCGCCGGCGGCATGCTCGCCGTGCCGATGGCCGGCTCCGCCCCTGAGGGCTGGCGGTTCTCGCTGGGCGTCTGGGCGCTCGGCGCGGTCGTCCCGGTGCTGGTGTGGCTGCTCGTGCTGCGCCGCACCGGCCATGACTTCCAGCCCGCCCCGGCGGGGGAGCGGGTCGGCGGGAGCCTGCTGCGCTCGCCGATGGCGCTCGCCCTCACCGTCACCTTCGGCCTGCAGTCGATGCACGCCTACATCCAGATGGGCTGGGCGCCGCTGATCCTCGCCGATGCGGGGCTCTCCCCGGCGGCGGCCGGGATCATCGCCTCCGTGTCCCCGGCCTGCGGCATGCTGGGCGGGCTCGTGATGCCGTGGATCATCGCACGCGTGCGGCAGCTGCAGCCGATCATGCTGTCGATGGGCGTGCTCACCGCCGCCGGCTACACGGGCCTGCTGCTGGCCCCGGCGGCGGCGCCGCTGCTGTGGATGCTGCTGCTGGGGATCGGCGGCTTCGTCTTCCCGGCGACGATCGCCCTGCTGCCGGCCCGGACCCGGGATCCGCGGGTGACGGCCCGGCTGTCCGGCATGGTCCAGCCCACCGGCTACATCCTCGCGGCGATCGGGCCGTTCGCGGTGGGCCTCGCCCATGAGGCGCTCGGAGGATGGCGCGCCATCCTCGTGGTGCTGGCGCTGCTGTCGCTGGTGATGGGGGCGATGGCCTGGAGGGCGTCGGCTCCGCGGATGGTCGACGACGAGCTGGCGGTCTGAGCCCGGCGGACATCCCGCCGGAGTCCCGCCCCGGCGGCGTGGCGCATGGAAGGATGTGCGCATGAGCGACGCGCGCACCCCCGTGACCTCCCCGGACCTGCCGGTGCCTCCCCGTGCCCGGGACCTCGCCCCGGTCGCGGCCGTAGGGCGCGCCGCCCGGCTGCTGTTCGCTCTCCCCGACACCCCGTTCCTCGGCGCGCTGCAGATCACCCAGCGGCCGACGCTCCCCGGTCGCGGAGTCGTGGACCGCTCCCTCGTGACCCGCGAGAGGATCCAGGGCGCCGACCGCACCGCCGGGAGCATCCCGGTGACCTGGATCGACAGGGCGCGGGCCGGGGACGCCGCGATCGTGCACCTCCACGGCGGCGCCTACGTGCTCGGGGAGACGCCCTCGCACTGGGCGTGGCTCGAGGAGCTGCGTCGTCGCTCGGGGACCGCGGCGGCGATGGTCCACTACCGCATGCCCCCGCGGCACCCCTTCCCGCGCGCTCTCGAGGACGCGGCCGCCGCGGTCGAGGAGCTGCTGCATCGGACGGTCCTGCGGGATGGTCGCTGGATCCTCTCCGGCGACAGCGCGGGCGGCGGGCTCGCCCTCGCGCTCGCCCAGCGGCTGCGCGATGCGGGGGAGCGCGGCCCCGCCGGCATCCTGCTGACCAGCCCGTGGACCGACCTCACGATGACCGACCCCTCCCAGGCGCTGCAGGAGCCCCGGGATCTGGTCCTGTCCCGAGCCTCGCTGGCCCGTGCCGCTCGGCACTACGCCGGTGCCTTCCGGCTCGAGGATGCGCGGCTGAGCCCCCGCTTCGGGGACATGACCGGCCTCGCCCCGGTGCACCTGCTGGTCGGGGCGGACGATCTGCTCCTGGGCGATGCGCGGGCGACGCAGGCCGCCCTGGTCGAGGCCGGCGTCGAGGTCGACCATCACGAGCTCGAGGGCGCCCCGCACGACTATCCGATCCTGATCCAGGGACCGGCCGCTCAGTGGGCGATGCGCCGCCAGGTGGAGTTCGTGCGGCGGAGGCTCGGGCTGGCATGACCGGGCGCATCGCTCACGTCGCGTCCGCCTCCAGCCGGCCCAGGACCGCGAGCGCCTGCGCGAGCTGATCGGCCGGGGCGGAGAACGGCAGGCGCACCGCGCGCCGTCCGCCCGCGGGCGTGGCGGAGAACAGCCCGCCGGGGGAGAGGACCACCCCGAGCGGGATCGCCCGTGTCGCGAGCGCGGCGGAGTCCTGGCGCAGGCCCGTGCACCACAGCGACAGGCCGCCATCGGCCTCGGGCGCCCGCCAGTGCGGCAGGTGCTCCGCGAGGCCCTGCCGCAGGGTCCGGTGCTGCTGCGCGACCTGGGCGAGGACCCCGGGATCGGTGCCCTCGCCCAGGAGCGCGGCCGCGATCCGCTGCTCGATGATCGCGGCGCCCAGGTCGACCCCGAGCCGCACGCGACCGATCGTGGCGGTGATCTCGCGCGGCGCCCGGATCCAGCCGATCCGCAGCCCCGCCCACAGCGACTTCGAGGCCGAGCCGACCAGCAGCACGGGCTCACCCGTGCCGGGCCGCAGCATCGGCGGCGGCAGGGGGATCCGCCGCCAGTTCATATCGACGAGGGTCTCGTCCACGATCAGGGCCGTGCCGCCGCGCCGCGCCGCCGCGAGCAGCCGGTCGCGCTCCGCCGCGTCGCGCAGCCGGCCGGTCGGATTGTGGAAGTCGGGGGTGAGCAGGGCGGCGGAGAGCCCGCCGGAGGCGAGGACCTCGGCGGTCGCGGCCGCGGAGGCGATCGCGTCCAGCGGCACGATCCGCCGTCCGGCCTCGCGGACCACCCGCGCCGTGTTGGGATAGCCCGGCGTCTCCAGGCCCACCCGGTCCGCGGGGGCGGTCACCGCCCGCAGGGCGAGATGGAGGCCGGAGACCGCGCCGGTCGTCACGGTGATCTGCTCCGGGGAGGTCGGCAGGCCGCGCCGCGCGTAGTGTCCGCAGATCGCCTCGAGCAGCTCCGGGAGGCCATGGGCGGGCGCCGTGCCCCGCGCGGGATCGCGGCCGATGCCCTCGACGGCGGTGCGCGCGGCCTCCTCGGTGCGCCGGTGAGGCGGCAGCACGGTCGCGCGCAGGTCGATCGTGCCGGGCGGGGCCGGCTCGGTGCGCACGGCGAGCGACTCGACCGGGCGGGGAACATCCCGCGGCAGGCGCACGATGCGGCCGGAGCCCTGCCGGGCCACGAGCAGGCCCCGCTCCTCGAGGACCGCGAGGGCTCGCACGACGGTCCCCCGCGTCAGCCCCAGGTGGGCGGCCAGCACCCGCTCCGAGGGGAGCCGGGACCCGTGCGGGATGCGGCCCTCGCCGATGAGCGCGCTCAGCCGGTCGGCGAGCCAGGCGGTGATCGCGGCGGAGGGGCGGGGGCCCAGCTGCTCGAGCAGGAGGGGCGCCGGATGCGCGGGGGCGGCGGGTGTCATGGGACCAGTGCATCACAGGTGGACCTGTCATAGGGGTCCAGTCGCGGGCATGCTGGGAGCATGTCCCTCGCGAACCTCCCCCTGCGCTCCCAGCTGCACGTGGACCGGCTCCCCCTGCGGCTGCTGACCCTCGCAGCCGGGCTGACCGGCTATGGCGTGGGCCTGGCGATGATCATCCGCTCCACCTGGGGCGCCGACCCCTGGGACGTGCTGCACGTCGCGCTCGCCGAGCGCAGCGGCCTCAGCGTCGGGACCGTCATCATCGCCACGAGCGTGCTGGTCCTGCTCGCCTGGATCCCGCTGCGCCAGCACGTGGGCCTCGGAACCCTCGCCAACGCGCTGTGGATCGGCGTCGCCGCGGACGCGGGTCTGCGGCTCATCCCCGAGGCCGCCACGCCCGCGGGCGGCCTGGGCCTGCTGATCGGCGGGATCGTCCTGAACGCGGTGAGCGACGCCGTCTACATCGGCGCCCAGCTGGGTCCCGGCCCGCGGGACGGGCTCATGACCGGGATCCACCATCGTTGGGGGCTGCCGATCGGCCCGGTGCGCCTGGCCCTCGAAGCGGTCGTGCTCGCGGCCGGCTGGCTGCTGGGCGGTCCCGTGGGCCTCGGCACCGTGCTGTACGCGGCATCGATCGGGCCGATCGTCCACCTCGTCCTGCCGCGGGTGACGATCGCGGTGCGCGTCCTCCCGGCCCCGAGGGGCCGGACCTCTCCCGCGAGGTCCGCCGCCTCGGATCCGGCCCCCGCCCCGGGCGATGCCGCGGCATCCGCGCCGCCGGGTCCGGCCCCTGCGGGTCCCGCATCGGCTCCGCCCCGTCCACCGGGAGCTCCGTGACCGTTCATGTCGGCATGTGACCATGGGACGATCAGGGACCGGTCCGCGGACCGGACGCGAGGGCCCGCGACCGGGCCGTGCACAGGAGGCCGGCATGCTTCTGGAACGCATCTACGACACCGACCTGGCCCAGGCGGGATACCTGATCGGCGCGCAGGCGAGCGGGCGAGCCCTGGTGGTCGACGCCCGCCGCGACGTCCGGGCCGTCCTCGACCTGGCCGCCCGCCACGGCCTCGCGATCACCGACGTCGCCGAGACCCACATCCATGCCGACTACCTCTCCGGGACCCGCGAGCTCGCCGCCGCCACCGGCGCGCGCATCCACGTCTCCGGGGAGGGCGGCGAGGAGGGGCAGTACGGCTTCGACGCGGCGCGGCTGCATGACGGCGACGAGATCGACCTCGGCGACGTGCGCGTGCGCGCCCTGCACACTCCCGGGCACACGCCCGAGCATCTGTCCTTCCTGGTCACGGACCTCTCCGTGGCCGATGAACCCGGCTACCTGCTCTCCGGCGACTTCGTGTTCGCCGGCGAGCTGGGCCGCCCCGACCTGCTCGACGAGATCGGCGGCGGGACGGGCACCCGCGAGGAATCGGCGCGCGCGATGTTCGCGAGCCTGCGCGACCGCTTCGTGCCGCTCCCGGACTGGGTGCAGGTCCTGCCCGGCCACGGGGCCGGCAGCGCCTGCGGGAAGGCCCCCGGAGCGGTCCCCCAGACGACCGTCGGCTATGAGCGGCGCTTCGCGTGGTGGGCGCCGCTGCTGGCCGCCGACGACGAGGACGCCTTCGTCGACCGGCTTCTGCACGGCCAGCCCGAGCCCCATGCCTACTTCTCCCGCATGAAGCGCCAGAACCGGCTGGGCCCGGCGGTGCGCGGGCACGTCGCCCCGCCCGCACCGCTCGCCCCCGCGGAGGCCGCCGCCCTGCTCGCCCGGGGCGAGGCGGTGCTGCTGGACACCCGCGGCGTCGAGGCCGTGCACGAGCGGGCGATCCCCGGCGCCCTGCACGTGCCCGCCGCCGCGAGCCGCTCCACCTTCGCCGCCTGGGTCTACGACCCCGATCACGAGGACCTGCCGATCCTGCTCCTCGCACAGGACGGGGCCCAGGCCGCCGAGTTCGCGGACAACCTCCTGCGCGTCGGGATCGACGAGGTCGCCGGGTACATCACCGCCGTCGACGGCCTGCCCGCCGCGGTGCCCCCGATGGTGGACCCCGCCGAGCTCGCGACCGCGGAGCACGTTCTGCTGCTGGACGTGCGCTCCCGCGGCGAGCACGAGGCCGGCCGCATCCCCGGGGCCGTGCAGCTGCATGGCGGCCGCGTGCTCTGGGAGCTCGACCGCCTGCCGCGGGAGGGCCGGATCCTCGTGCACTGCCAGTCCGGGCTGCGCGCCGCCGTGGTCGCCTCCGCCCTGCGCCGGGCCGGGTTCGACGTCGCCGAGCTCGCCGGCAGCTACGCCGGCTGGCTCGCGCACACGGCCGACGCAGAGGCCGCTCTCACAGCAGACGGTGGAGGATCACCAGGTCCCACCAGCGACCGAACTTGAACCCCGACTCGGGGATGCGCGCGACCTCGGTGAAGCCGCAGCGCTCGTGCAGGGCGATCGAGGCCGCGTTGCCGGCCTCGATCCAGCCCTGCAGCGAATGCCATCCCTGCTCCTGGCCCAGCGCGACGAGCGCGGTGAGCAGCCGGCGCCCGATCCCCCGTCCCTGCGCGGAGGGCGCGAGGTAGATCGACACCTCGCCGGTGCGGGAGTAGCCGGAGTAGTCCCGCAGAGGGCTGATCGTCGCATAGCCGAGGACGTCGCCGCCGGGATCCTCCGCGACGAGCATGGTGCCCCGCTCGCGGTGCCCCTGCGCCCAGGCCGCGGATTCCGCGGGGGTGGGCCGATGATCCGTCCACAGGCCCGTCGACTCCGCGATCGCGGCGGCGCGGATCGCGCCGACGGCGGCGGCATCGGCGGCGAGGGCCGGCCTGATCCGGGGGACGGAGGCGGCATCGGTCGGGGTCGTGACGGACATGAGCGCACAGTACGTGCTGCGGGCGCCTCCGCGCCCGCGCGACCACCCGGCGGAGGGAGGGGGCACGGGCGCGCTCAGCCGGCCCGGAGCCGATCTGCGGGCAGGGCCAGACCACGGGCCGTCGCGCCGCGCAGGGCGAGCCCCATCGCCGCCGCGATCGACGCGCCCAGATCCGCCCAGGAGCCTTCGGAGCTGTCGCCGGGCAGGTCCGGGCCGCAGGCCAGGACCTCGACCGCCGCCCCCGGATCTGCGACCGCGCGTGGCCCGGCGTAGTACGGGTCCTCGCCCGTGATCGCGGGGCGCTGCGTCGCGGAGGCGCCGAACAGGATGCCGCGAGGCCCGGTCAGCACCGCGACCGCATCGGTCGTCGCGGACGCGCCCTGCCCCTCGAGGATCTCGCGCAGCGCCAGGCCGTGCTCCTCGGCGAAGCCGGCCAGGACCTCGAGGGCACGTGACCTCGCCGCGGAGCCCCGTCGCACGTGCACGATCGCGCAGGGCCCGTCCGGGAGCACGACCGCGTCGCCGTCGAGGGAGCGCGGATCCTCGGCGTGCAGGAGGCCGGCCGCGGCCAGCGCCGTGTTCGGATGCAGCAGCATCCGCACCGGCGCGCCGGGCCGGCCCGGGACCAGCAGCACGCGGTCCTGCGGACCGGCGGCGAAGGCGTCGAGGACCTGCCCGCACCGCTCGGCCAGGTCGGCGAGGGCGCGCTGCGCCGTCGGCGAGCCGGGCCCCGCGCGATGCTGCGCCGCGGCGCATCCGGTCATCCGCACCGCGAGCAGATCCAGGGGATCCGCCCGCGTGCTGCGGTGCAGGGCCTCGGCGGCGATCTCCGCGACGAGCGCATCGGGCGGCGCGCTCGAGAGATGCACGCCGGCTGCCCGTCGCGGCGCCAGATGCCGCTCCCACATGGCGGGGGAGCTGGTCTCGCGGGCCATGGTCCAGCGGTCCCCGTAGCGGTGCAGGTCCTCGACCAGCGGCAGGCACAGATCGATGCGCGCTCCCGCCGTCGCCGGCCACTGCAGCGCCGCAGTGCGCAGCCCCGCCTCCGCGGCCGCGTCGAACAGGGTCGGCACCCGCAGCGCCTGCGCGTACCAGGGCCTGCTCGCGGACGGGTCCTGCGGATCGGGGGCGTGCTGCGTGGGAACTCCCGTGCGGCGCACGGAGGCCCCCGTGCCCAGGCAGACCAGCGACGGCGCGGCCTCGGCGGGGCCGCCCGGAAGCACGCGCAGCGATGCGGCCGAGGCGAGAGGCCCCGGCAGCCTTCTCAGATGGCGGGCTCCCTCCGCGCCCAGCGCGTCGACGGCGATCAGCAGCGTCCGTCCCCTCGTCATCGGCACCCCTCCGGTCCCCGTCCATCAGCGCCGGTGCCGGACGGCAGCGACGTGATCTGGAACCCTAGGGCGGGGGCGTGGCCGCGGCGGGAGGGACCGATGAGCAGGCGGACACGACCCGGTGAACACGCGGTGCCGCCCCGGCACCGCGGAGCCGGACCTCGCGGTCACGCCTCGAGCAGGTCTCCGATCGCATCGAGGTCGTCGATGTCCCAGATCTGCTCGTGGCCGACGAGGGCGAACCCGAGGCGGGCGTAGAGTCCGCCGTCGGAGGCGAGATCGTCGTCGGTGCGCAGCGCCGCCGCATGCGCGCCGCGGCGACGGGCCTCGACGCATGCCGCCCAGGTCGCTGCCGACGCGGCGCCTCGGCCGCGCTGCTCGGGCATGGTGGCGACGCTCCAGATGCTCGCGACGCCCCCGGAGATCAGGATGCTGCCGGTCGACATGATCCGATCCTCGGCGTCGCGGACGGCGACATAGGTCATCTCGCCGGGCGCGTGGTAGAAGTCGGCCTCGACGTCGATGTCCGCCGCCTGCTCGGCGGAGGTGTCCGCGAAGACCTGGCTCACGACGCGGCGCAGCGCGCGCAGGGACTCCTCGTCATCGGCGACCGCGACGGCCATCCCCGGGACGGGTGCTGCCTCGGCGTCGAGGTCGTCGAGATCGAGGAGCATCAGGGCGCGGGGGAGGCCGAGATTCCGTCGTGCTCCGATCCGCGCCATCAGATCCGCGGCACCGACGAACGACGATTCCGCACCGCGCAGCTCCACACCCGTCCCGCGCGCTCGTCGGCGGGAGGCGACCAGGGAGCGCAGGATCTCCGGAAGGGGGATGCGGGAGCCCGGTCGCAGACGTACCAGATCCCGCTGGCCGGGCCCCGAGGACGGCATCCAGTGGCATGACGCGCCGGGGAGGTCCTCGTGGCGGACGGCGATCTTCGGGCGGTCCAGGCGTGCCAGCGTGCGCAGGCCCTCCAGCTCCGCGGTGACGACGACATGGTCGAGAGGGATCATCGGCGCTCCAGATGGTGGCTGCGGCGTCGGAGCCTGCTCAGGACAGGTCGCCGGCGACGTGGTCGGCACGTCCGGCATCCGCGTCGAGCCGACGGCGGTTGCGGGCGGCCTCGGCGCGGCTCCGCTCGGACAGGCGGCGTCGCGCCTCGCGGGTCGTGTCCGCGGGCTCGTCCGGCGTCAGCGCGAGCCAGATCAGGAAGCCGATGGTCAGCAGGATCGTGCCGGCGATGAGCACGACCACGGCGAGCGGGGACAGGGACGGAGCGGTCGTCCACAGCTCACCCATCGACCTCTCCTCCCATCGGCACGGGCCCGTCCCGGGATGCGCCGTCCGGGGTGCGGGCGGGTGCGGCTCGGATGCGCGGGGCCTGCATCCATCGTACTGTGGGGCGGTCGGGCCGTGCCCAGCGCCTTCCCGCGCGGCGGCCCGGGGCACCGTTCACGAGGACAGAAGGCGGCTATGGCAGACGTGATCGTGGGGCGCTTCGCCCTGATCGACCTCATCGCCAAGGGCGGTTCGGGGTCCGTCTGGCGCGCCTACGACATGAAGACCGGGCAGGACTGCGCCGCCAAGGTGCTGCGCCAGCGCGATTCGGCGGACCTCATGCGCTTCGTGCGCGAGAAGGGCGTCAGCTTCGATCACCCGCATCTGCTGACCCCCTACGGGTGGGGCGCGGAGGACGAGCACGTCGTCATCGCGATGCCGCTGGTGAGCGGGGGAACGCTCGAGGGGGTCGTGAAGCGGCGCGGCCCGCTCGCGGAGCCGGCGGTCGTCGTCATCCTCGACCAGCTGCTGGATGGCCTCGCCCATGTCCATTCCCACGGCTGGATCCATCGGGACGTGAAGCCGGCGAACATCATGTTCGAGCCGCTCGGCGCGCAGCGGCCGCATTCCCGGCTCGCCGACTTCGGCATCGCCGTGCACGACTCCGATGTCCGCTTCACCCACGTCGGCATGGTCAACGGCACCCCCGGATACATGGCGCCGGAGCTGTTCTCCATGGCGGAGCCCGCGCCCTCCCACGACCTCTACGCGGCCGGCGTCGTGGCGCTGGTCGCCCTCGCCGGGCCGATCAAGCTGCGTGACGGCGCCTTCCGCCGTGAGGAGCTCGACGCGCATCTGCGCGGGGTGAGCCCGAAGCTCGCCGCCGTGATCCGCCGACTCCTTGCGGCGCAGCCCGATCAGCGCTACCAGGACGCGGAGGCGGTGCGCCGCGATCTGCCGCGCGTCCCTCCCGGCTACCCGCTCACCTTCGCCGACGGCGCCCCGCTCGAGTTCGTGGACACCCTCTCGCCGCTCCCGGCCGATGCCCCCGGCCGCGACCGCGCCCCCCGCACCGCGCATGCGGCGACCGGAGCGCTCGAGGCGATCCGCGAGGGCCAGGTGCAGCAGGCCTACGGCATGGCCACGCACGTCCCGCACTCCGCAGGCGCGGGATCTCCTGCGCCGACGGGGGCGGGAGGCCAGGCGGCCTCCCCGCAGCATGCCTCCACCCCCGGGACGGGCTGGCATCCCGGGCCGGGGTCGGGGCCGCAGTCGGCGAGCCCTCAGCAGCCCGGATCCGCCTCGTCCCCGCGCACCGGCCCGCAGTGGGCCGCCGGGGGCCAGGGCTACCCGACGAGCCCTGGCACGGGCGGGACCGGCAGCACCGGGACGACCGGCCGCACCGGGGAGCAGGGCGGGGGAGGCCGGACCATGATGCTCGCCGCGATCGTGATCGGCGCCCTCGCGGCCGCGGTGCTCGGCACCGTGGTCGCGATCATCCTGGTCAGGAGCTTCAGCACGAGCGCGATGCCGGAGCCGGACAGCTCCTCCGCTCCCGTCGCGGCGAGCCTCAGCAGCGTGCGGATGCCGGGCGGGGCCGAGGGCTCCGCCGGCGTCCTCGAGCCGGCCGCCGGCTGACCGCACCGGCCGCGGGCCCGGCGGGAGCGCCGGCGCCGTGCCACGGCCCCAGGAGTCGACCACGCGGGGAGCGGGCCCGGCCCCGACGCCTCAGCCGCGCACGGGCGTGCAGGTCAGCGCCTGCACGAGCGCGGCTCGCCGCGGGTCCATCTCGAGGTCGATGCGCAGGCCGGTGACCCCGTCCGCGGCATGCTCGCCCGCGGCCAGGGTCCAGCGCAGATGCGCACGGGAGACGACGCTCGCCTGCGTCCCGTCCAGGCCGGCGAGGTCTCCGATCCCGAGCCCTGCGGCGGCGAGAGCGGCATCGCGGCGGCGCAGGCGCTCCTCGCGGCCCTGGTCCGGATCCATGGTGTCCGCGAACCAGGCATCGGCGTGGGCGTCGTCCTCGGTCGTGAGCCAGGCGAGCATCGCGGCCCCGGCCTGGACGGTGCGTGCATCGGCCTGCAGGGCGGGGGAGGCGAACAGCGCCGGGGCCTCGGCGGCGAGGATCCGCAGCGCCTGCATCGACAGCGGCACGGCCGGGGCGTACTTGGAGTTCGCGAGTGCGACGATCCCGACCCCGCTGGGCCGGTGCCAGGCCATGAAGGAGCCGAAGCCCGGATACCCGCCGGAATGGGAGATGATCTCGCCCAGGTCGGCGAAGCGCTCGACGACGAGGCCCATCCCGTAGGCGCGGACGCGGTCGAAGCCGGGGGAGATGCCGTCGGGTCCGGCGGGGAGGGGCGGGGTCGTCTGCAGCCGGTGCGCCTGCTGCATCTCGCGGCGCGAGGCGGCCGCCAGCATCGGGCCGTCGCCGACGGCAGGGGCGGTGGCGGGCGCATCGGCGGCGGCGAGGAAGCGCACCCAGGCGGCGACGTCGTCGACGCTCGAGAACAGCCCCGCCATCGCGCCGTACACGCCGGGGGAGTCGAAGGGCTCGGCCTCGAATCGGGTCGCATCGTCCCGGTCGGCGAGGCGGTGGCCGGTGGCGATGCGATCGGCCGGCAGCTCCGCCCGGTCGAAGGCCGTGGCGGCCATCCCGAGCGGAGTCAGGAAGCGCTCGCGGATGACCTGCTGGTACGGGGCGTCCTCGAGCTCGTCGATCACCCGCCCCAGCAGGGCGTACGAGGTGTTGGAGTACTCGAACCCCGTACCGGGCCGGTGCACGAAGCCGAGGCCGTCCGCGAGCAGGTGCGCGAAGTCCTCGCGGGTCATCGCCTCCTGCCGGTCCCCCCACGGGTTGTCGGTGACCATGCCGGCGCTCATCGTCAGCAGGTGCCGGATCGTGAGCGCCGGAGCATCGGCCAGCAGGGGGTCCTGCGTGCCGCGCAGCAGACCTGCCGCCTCGGGCACGTGCTGGGCGACCTCGTCGTCCAGGCGGAGCCGGCCCTCGTCGCGCAGCGCGAGGACGACCGCAGCGGTGAAGGACTTCGTCATGGAGGCGATGCGGGAGATGGAGTCGCGGGCCATCGGGGCGCTGCCGGGAGCGGGCGCCCCGGCCTCGAGGTGCGCGGCGCCGGCGGCGCCATGGGCGAGCACCGCCTCCCGATGCGTGTGACCGCCGATGATCGCCCAGCTCACGCCCGAGGTGCGATGGTCCGCCACCGCGGTCTCGAACAGAGTGCCGACCTCGGCGAGGACCTCCTCGTCCGGGCGGGCGTCGGGCAGGGAGGCGGCAGGGACGGAGCTTCGGGGCATGGCTCCACTCTAGGGCCGGGGAATGGACCCGACCGCCTGCGATGTCAGCGGGCGGACCATACACTCGAAGAAAATGGACAGGTGTCACGGATCATCGGAGGGCCCGTCCGCCGAGCCGCCAGGAGGAGCCGTGCCCCGTCACCGCGAGACCGACCTCGTCATCGCCCGCCGCGACCAGGGGCGGCACGTCATCGTCCTCGGGACCGCCGGAGACGCGCTCGGCGAGCTCGCCCTCGAGCTGGAGTAGATCCTCGCCGCCCACCGAGGCGGCCCGGGCACGGAGCTCCCCGCCGGCGCCTCGCGCGGCGCAGCGCCGGAGCCGGACGGCGGGTCCCAGCTCGTCCCGGACCCGGAGCGGCTGCCCGCGGGTGCGATCGCCGAGCTGATGGCCTGCTCCGCACAGCCCGGCGCGGGGCACGTCTTCCTCCTCGACGACGACCGATTCCGTGACGCCGTGGCGGACGACGGCACGAGCGCCGGGGCCCTTCTCGCGGCATGGCAGCGAGGCAGAGCGGACCTGATCCGGCTGGCGCGCCTCCCCGATCGCGAGATCGCGGCGATCGTCGACGCGGAGGCGGAGGGGACGGCGCTCGAGGACCTCCGGCGCTCCGTGCTCGTCCGGCTCGCCGAGGGTGCCCCGCTGCTGGCCAGGGCCCTCGTCGCCGATGCTCTCGAGGATCCCGAGGGCGTGCCTCGCCGGTACCCGGTCGCCGGGGTCGATCCCTTCGCGCCCGGGCCGCGTGCCCTCGCCCTGCTGAAGGCCCGTCATGCAGGGATCAGCCCCGGCCTGCGGGCCGCCGCCTGCCGCCTGAGCCTCCTCGGAACGCTCCCGCGGGGCACCGCGATGCAGCTCGTCGGCGCCGCGACCCTCGCCGAGCTCCTGGCGCGACGGCTCGCGACCACCGGCAGGGCCCACGGGATCGAGCTGATCACCGTCTCGCCCCTGCACGCCGCGGCCGTCATCGCCCTGGACGGCCCTGCCGAGGAACGGGCGCGCGACCGCGGCGACCCGGACCTCGAGCGGCAGTGGCGCCGAGGGAGCGGGCTCGGCCCCGGGGCGACCCTCCGCCTGGTCGGCGCGATCCCCGACGCCGACCGGCTCACCGGTCCCGAGGCCGCACTCGTGCTGGACGGTGCGCGGATCGCCAACCGCCTGGGGGACCCGCATGCCGCTCTGGGCCACTGCGCCCGGCTCCTCGATCGCTGCACGGACCCCACGATGCGTCAGCAGGCGCATGTCGAGCAGCTGAGAGCACTGGTCCTGTCCGGGCGTCACATCGATGCCGCCGAGCTCGCACGGACGCTCCTGGCGCACGCCGCGGACAGGAGTCCCGGCAGTCCCGGCGCCGACGTGGTCTTCCACGCCGGGCTCGCCCTGTCCTGGTCGCAGGCGGACCAGCAGGCATGGCGCGAGCTGCAGGAGAGCACCGTCTGCGGTGGCCTGCCCGAGATGCTCCCGGTGCTCGAGGCGCTCGCGACCTCCGAGCAGCCGGGGGCCCAGCTCCTGATCCGCCTCGAGCAGACGGCCGCGGACGCGGGCGCGGACCTCTGCGTCCGCCTCCTGAGCGCGACCTTCGCGGCGCTCGCGCGGCAGCGCAGCGCCCGGGAGCCGGAGCTGGTGGAGGACCTGGCGCAGGGGATGGAGCTCGTCCACCGGATCCAGAGCCGCAGCGGCGGCTCCCCGACCGTGTTCGACATGACCTGCATCCACTACTTCGACGTCATCCGGACGATCACGCTGCGCCATGCCGGTCTCGCTCCTCAGGAGGCGCTCGCCGCGGAGGATGAGCTCCTCCACCGGGCGGCGGAGCCGTCCCTGCACGCGGACTGGCACCAGGAGCTCGCCGCAGCGCTCGTCGTCGCCAGACGGCGTCACCGCGCCGGCGAGGACCAGCTCTCCCGCGCCGCCATGGCCGCCGCTCGGCAGATCTTCCGTCCGGCGATCCCGCTGTTCCTCACACGAGCGATCACCTCGGTCGACTGGTTCATCCGTGCGACCGCCGCCGTGCAGCCCCCGGAGGGCCACGGGGCCGAGGCGCTCGCCGCCTCGTGGACGCAGGAAGGCCCCGCCACGGTCATCCCCGACTCCATGTCCCCGCAGCAGTACCTCCCTGAGCTGGGGCAGGAGCTCGCCCAGAGCGCCTCATGGCTGCGGACGGCGCGTCTGCACACCGTGTTCCTGCGCGGCGCCATCACCGCCGGCGAGGCCCTCGCCACGCTGCCGGAGCCGGGGAAGGAGCCCTTGCTGCCCCTCGAGACGCTCCTGCGCCGGCACCTGCGGGCCGCCGCCGCCGGGGACGCCGACGGGCTCCTGCTCATCGGACGAGAGCTCCGGGAGGCCGGGATGCTCGAGGCTGCCCGGCACGCGCTGCAGCAGGCCCGCGCGGGCTTCATCGACATCCGTGCCGCGGCCCGTGCCGCCGAGGCGGCCGAGCTCCTCGCCGACCTGGAGGGCGGATCCGGAGCCGTCCCCGCCGGGGCCTCGGCAGGGGGAGCGGATGGCGCCGCGGCGCTCTCCCCGAGCGAGCTCGCGGTCTGCAAGCTGATCGGCGACGGCCTGACCAACACGCAGATCGCGATGAAGCTGTTCATCTCCCCGCGCACCGTGGACTCGCACGTGCTCTCCGCACGCGCGAAGCTCGGTGCTCGTCGGAAGAGGGACATCCCCGGGCTCCTGCGCCCGCGGCGCCCGGGGGGCTGATCGGGGCGGCAGGGCGACCGGCGGGCCCTGCGTACTCGGGGCCCGGAGCTCAGCAGAACGGGTCCGAAGATCAGCACCTCCACGGGATGTGTCCCATCGATATCCGATATAGATTCGATCGATGAACCGGGTCATCCGATCCGGGTGGTGGAAATTGCAGCGAAGATGAGCGAGTCGATATCGTCGGAGAACGGAAGTCGTCTTCGCGAGGGACTGGCGGGTCTCGGATCAGATGGGTGGATCTCAGTGGTCGACAGGAATGATTCCTCGAATCCTCGCACGCGGCGTGCTCTCCTCCGCGGCGCCGCGTGGACGGTGCCCGCGGCGGTCGTCGCGGTCTCGGCGCCGGCCATCGCCAGCTCAGGCACCCCACAGGACGTCATCGTCGACTCCAGCTGCTACGGCGTGACGATCCTCGGCATCGGGATGTCGTTCCCGCAGTTCACGATCACCGCGGTGGGAGCGCCGATCGGGGCCGGTTCCACGTTCCTCCTCTCTGGAACGGGCCTCGGGAATCTGACCATCGGCGGGATGGGCGGGTTCTTCGATTTCGAGGTGATCGGAGGGAACTCCATCCGCGTGACGATATCCGAGGAGATCCCGGCCGGAGGATCGGCCACGATCCGGGTCACGGGAATGGCATCCGCCCAGGCCCTGCGCTACTACACGCTCTCGGTCGAGAACATCCTCATCAATCGCAACGATGAGCTGGGCAACGACTCCGCCTCGGCGAGCCTGTCGGGCGTGTCGTTCCTGGGCGTGCTGGTCGGGTACTGCGGGACGGGGCGCTCCACCCGTGCGCTGTCGACCGGGGACGAGGAGGACGGAGGCCTGCGCGCCCGCAACGAGCAGAGGATCGAGGCGATGGGTGAGGACGAGCGCGTCGAGCTCGTGTCCCGGATCGAGGCCCTGCGCACCACCCCGTTGTCCGAATGGCCGTGAGCGGAGGCCGCGCCGCGGTCGTCCCCGCTCATCCCTCGTCGCGGGCGGCGCGATAGAAGTCGCCGATGATGCGGGCGGCCTCAGGTCCGATCGCCTCGACCAGGAGCGAGGGGTCGGCGATGTGCGGGTCGAAGCCTGCCGCGGGAGCCGTCGCGGCCGGGGCCTCCGGCGAGGACTCGTCGACCCCGAGCTCCTGCTCCGGTTCGGGGAGCACCGTGCCCGGGGCCGGCTGCTGCCGATCACCGTGACCGGCCGCGACCTCCCGAAGGGCGGTGGGATCAGGGGCACCCCGTGCGGCCGTGCGGCCGCCGAGCTCCTCGAGGCCGATCCCGCGGAGCCGGGCGAGCAGGAGCGGGTCCTCCTCGACCGCCTCGACCAGCACGTACAGCAGAGCCGAGACGTGCTCGCAGGGGCCGGGCCAGTCCAGGCACGAGCAGTCGAAGCTCGCATCCCGCACCTCGACGGGCAGCAGGGACATGTCCTCGGCCCCGAGCGCCTTCTCGAACTCCTCCGGATACTCGCCCGCCGCGAGACGCAGCACCAGACCGGGAACGCCGCCCGCGATCCGGAGGACCGCGGCGTGCTCCTCGGGTCGCAGAGGACGGATCGAGATCCGGGCCGGCCTGGGTGCGCCGTCCCCGCCGACCACGTCGCCACGTGCCTCTCCCCGGCTGACGTCGAGCCATTGGACGCCTCCGGCACGGGCGATGCGCCGGCCCGCGGCGAGGGTGCGGGTTCCCAGGAGCTGCTCGAGGGCGGTGCGCAACGCGGCCGCATGCCAGGCGGTGCCGATCGCTCCGCGGCGTGAACGCAGGGTGATGCTCATCCGCGTCGTCCTTCCCGGCCTCCCTGCGGAGGGGCCTCGGGGTCGATGTACGCCAGCAGCCCCAGCAGGCTGCGGTCGTCGAGGTCTGCGAGCCAGCCTTCCCCGGGCGCGATCGTGAGATCCGCGAGGCCCTGCTTGTCCGCGAGCACCTGGTCGATCCTCTCCTCGACGGTGCCGGCGGAGACGAGCTTGCGCACCTGGACGTCCTTGCGCTGCCCGATCCGGAAGGCCCGGTCCGTCGCCTGGTTCTCGACCGCAGGGTTCCACCAGCGGTCCAGGTGCACGACGTGGTTCGCCGCCGTCAGCGTGATCCCGGTGCCGCCGGCGCGCAGGCTCAGCAGCATGGCGCCGGGAGCATCGGGGGCGGCCTGGAACTCGGCGACCATGGTGTCGCGGTCCTGCTTGGCGACCCCTCCGTGCAGGAACGGGATGTCCAGGCCGAAGCGCTCGCGCCAGTACGGGACGAGCATGTGCCCGAACGTCGTGAACTGCGTGAACAGCAGGACCTTCTCGCCCTCGGCGAAGGCGTTCTCCAGCAGCGTGTCGACGACCTCGAGCTTGCCGGAGCGGTGCTCGCCCGCGCGCAGGATCGCGGAGCCGTCGCCCAGGTAGTGGGCAGGGTGGTTGCACACCTGCTTCAGCCGGGTGAGGGTCGAGGTCACGAGGGTGCGGCGCTGCTTCTCATCGGCCCCGTCGATCTGGGTCATGAGCTCGGCGACGAGTGCCTCGTACAGACCCGCCTGCTCCGCGGTGAGGTTCACGAGGGTGGTCATCTCCACCTTCTCCGGGAGGTCGGAGATGATCGAGCGGTCGGTCTTGACGCGACGCAGGATGAACGGGGCGGTCACCCAGCGCAGACGGCTGAGCGCGGAGCTGTCGCCCTCGTCCTCGATGGGCTGGGCGATCGCCTCCTGGAATGTCCGGGACGGCCCCAGGACCCCCGGGTTGACGACGTCCATCAGCGAATGGAGGTCCGCGAGCCTGTTCTCGACAGGCGTTCCCGTCAGGGCGAGGCGATGCCGGGCCTCGATCCTCCGGGACGCGGCGGACACCGCGGTCCCGCGATTCTTCAGGTGCTGCGCCTCGTCGAACACGATCCGCTGCCACGGCACCTGCTGGAGGACGGCCAGGTCCCGCGCTAGCAGGGAGTAGGTGGTGATGACGAGGTCCATGTCCATCGCCCCCTCGCCGAAGGACTCGTCCCGGATCCGGTCGCCGCCGTGATGCACATGCACCGCCAACTGCGGGGCGAAGGTGCGGGCCTCCCGCTGCCAGGAGCCGACCACGGACATGGGGCAGACGAGGAGCGTCGGCCCGGGGCGCAGCTCCTCGTCGATCCGATGCCGCGCGAGCAGACGCTCATGGAGGGCGTCGTCCTGCGCGATCGGCAGGGCCGGGCCCTCCTCGGGCTGCCCGGCCGCGCCGGTCCCGGCCTGGGCGAGCAGGGCGATGTCCTCGCGTTCGCGCACCAGCAGCGCCAGGACCTGCATCGTCTTGCCGAGGCCCATGTCGTCGGCGAGGATCCCTCCGAGGCCCAGCTCGTGCAGCGCCCACATCCAGTTCAGCCCTGCCACCTGGTACGGGCGCAGCACGGCGCGCAGGGTGGGCGGGGGAGGGAAGCCGACGGCGCCCGCGCCGCCGGGGAGCAGTCGTCCCAGGCTGTTGGACCAGCGGCCGCCGCCCCCGTGGACGACACGGGAGACGGACACATCCACCTGATCGGCTTCCCCGGAGATCAGCAGGGCGAACAGGCTCGCCCAGTCGGTGCGGACCTCGTCGCCGGCCCGTGCCCCGGGGGAGCCGGTGACCCCCGCGGAGAGGTCCGCGGAGCCGGGGGCGACCGGCTTCCCGGCCCGTGGGTGGAGGCGCTGCAGGCGCTCCGGGTCGAAGGCCGGCAGACCGTCGACATCGCCGCGCCGACGAGCCTGTGCGGCGAAGCGGTCGAGGAACGTCTCCGCGGCCCGGAGAGTCGTCCGGTCCAGCCGCACCCAGCGTCCGCGCAGCTGCACGAGCTCCGCCTGCGCCTCGCGGATCTCCTCGATCTCCTCCTCGGTCAGCTCGAGGTCGCCGACGGCGAGCTTCCACCGGAAGGACGCCATCGCCTGGATGCCTACGCCCGTCCCCTGCGGGCGACGCTCGGGCGGCTCCTCGCTCGCCTCCGCCATGAGGGTCGTGCGCATCCTCGTCCACTCCCGCGGCAGCAGCACCGTCACCCCGGCCGCCTCGAGAGCGGGGGCGTCGTGGCTGAGGAAGTCGGAGGCCTGCGCGGTCGTGAGCAGCCAGTCCACCCCGGTCTCGTCGACCGCGGCCTGCCGGACGACGGGGGCCAGCCGCATCACCTCGGCCGAGGCCTCGATCGCCCCGGTGGCGCTCACATCGCCGAGCGCCTGGAGCACGGCGACGGGATGCACGGTCCCGTCCGCCTCCCGCAGGCACGTCTGCAGGGGCCAGAGGCTGCCCGCCCCCGCGGCACCCGGCGAGGGCTCGAACAGGCGGACCACCAGCTCGTTGTCCGTCGACTGCAGGGCCACCCGGGCCCTCCCGGAGTCGAGATAGGCATCCACGGCGCGCTCCGCCGCGCGCAGGGCGGGCAGGTCCGCGCGCAGCGCCGAGCTGCCCGCGAGGCCCGGCAGGAGGTCGAGCGGTTCACCGTCGGCCGCGAAGGGGGCGCGGGCGAGGTGATGCGCGAAGGCGCGCCGGGCCCGGGCATCGACGAGCTGTCCCAGCAGCGGTCCGGGCTCCTCCTCGAGCGGCAGCCAGCGGGCCCGCATCTCCCCGAACTGCTCGCCCAGGTCGATGCGGAGACGGCGGGTGCGGACCAGGCGCTGGGCATGGAGATCGCGGATCAGCGCCGCGATCAGCTCCGGCGTGATCATGACCTGCTCGTCGATCTGCGCGCCGCGACCCGCCTCGAGCACGGGCAGCAGCGCCGCGAGGGGATCCTCCGCGCGGGACGAGGCCCGCAGAAGCTGCACCAGAGCGTCCAGCACGGCGATCAGCTGCTCGCCGCGCAGGGCGAGGCCCCGCACCTGCGCCTGGCGCCCGCCGGGGCGGGGAACGGTGACCCGGTGCCTCAGCGGCCCGCCCGGACCCAGGGCCTCGGCGAGAGGCCCGGGCACATCGGCCCGCAGCGTGTCGAGGTCCTGCAGCTGCAGCCAGCTGCCCCGCTCCGTCCGCACCGCCGCATGGAGGACGGGAACATCGCCCTCACGCAGGTGCAGGTCCAGCCGGTACAGAGACATGCCCACCAGGGTAGGCGGGACCACGGACCATCCACGCGGACAAAGCCGCCGATGGGGACGACGGGCCGCTGGGGAGGAGCGGCACCGGGACCGATGAGGACCCGGCTCACGGCCGAGGCGCCGTCACAGCCCGTCGACGATCTGCGCGGTCGCCGAGAGCCAGGCCGCCTTGGTCGCCGCGCTGATCCGATTCCAGTCCAGCGGGGATCCGTCGACGAACTGCTGCTCGAAGGGGACCTCCACGACGGCGCGCGTGTGCGCGCCGAAATGGGAGATCAGGCGGTTGCGCAGCACCGGGTCGAACTTCCCCTTCGAGGAGTGCGACAGGACCGTGACCGCATGATCGACCTGCTCGGCGAGGCCCGTCGCCCGCAGCTCGTCGATCATCCAGGCGGCCGCGTTGAACGTGTCCTCGCGGACCGTCGAGATGATCACGAGCTGATCGGCGCTGCGCACGGCCGCCAGCCAGTTCGAGGCGCGCACGTTGTTGCCGGTGTCGATGACCTTCAGCCGGTAGAAGCGCGAGAGCGTCTCGTTGATCTGGTCGAAGGCCTCGCCGTCGATCAGAGCGGCGGATCCCGCGTCCTCATCGGAGGCGAGGATGTCGAAGCGCGTCTCCTCCTGGGGGCGCACGTAGCCGTCGAGGTCCGCGACGGTCGCCTGCGGGGAGTGGAGACGCGCGCGATCGTGCAGCAGGTCCAGGGCGGTGTGATGGTGGGCGGCGGGCGCGCCGCGCCAGCCCAGCGTGCCACGGGTCTCGTTGTTGTCCCAGGCCAGCACGCTGCCGCCGCGAGCGACGCCCAGGGTCGCCGCGATCATCAGGGAGGCGGTGGTCTTGTGCGCTCCGCCCTTGAGGTTCACGACCGCGATGTTCTTCGGGCCGTCCAGGACCTTGCGCACGCGGGAGAGCTGCTCCCGCTCGACGGCCTCGGCACGCCCGGGCCCGGGCGAGATCGCGCCGCCGGTCAGGCGGTGCATCGCCCCCTGCCACCCACGGGTCGCCGGGACACGGGTCGGCTGCGATGTCGCAGACTGCAGATCGGCGAGGGTCGGCCGCGGCGGCGCCGGGGAACCGGCTGACGGATCGGTCTGCGCGGGGGCCGGAGCCGTGCCGCTCAGAGGATCCGGAGCGGGGGCGAGGGCGAAGGGGTCCGCGCTCGGCTGTGGTGCGACCGGGGCGGCGGGCACGGCGACCTGCGCAGGTGCGGCCGGATCGGCGGATACGGGGGCGGGGGTGATCTGCTGGGGCATGTCCTGCTCGGGGGTCGGGACGCCGGGGGCCGGCATGGGAGGGGCGGTGGGCGGCGCCGGCGGTGCGGGATCCGCGGCGGGAGCGGTCTGCGGGGTGTGGAGAGCGTGCACGACGGGAGCCTCGGCCGCGACCGCGGCGCGTGCCGACGGCGCGGTGTCCTCCGAGGGGAGCAGGTCCTCCGTCGAGGCGGCGGCCCGGCGACGGCCGGAGGGGGCGTCGGTCTCGCCCTGATCCAGGGAGATGAGGAGGGTCGCGCCGTCATCGGGCTCGACCTCGGTGGAGCGACGGGGGACGAGGCGCGTGGCCTCGAGGTCCTCGATGCCCTCGATGTGCTGGGACGAGGCGCTCTCCGCTGCCGGATCCGCCGCATCCGGCGCGGAGGGCGAGGTCCCGGTCTCCTCGGGGACGGGCCGCTGGCCGGGAGGGCCCCAGGGGGAGCCGGCGTCGGAGTCCTCCGGGATCTCGGAGATCCTCGCCGGGGGGTCGGCGGGGGCCGATGGCGCGCCGGGGCCCGCCGGCCGGAGCACGGTCGCCTCGAGATCCTCCATGTCCTCGCCGGCCGCGGGCGGTGCGGGGGCGGGCGATGCCGCCGTCGTGGCGGATCGCACGGGGCGCACGGGAGCGGTCGCCGGATCCGGGCCGAAGAGGGGTCGGTCGTCCGCGGGCCTCGCCGCGATCCTCCCGCTGGGCTCCACCCGCAGGTGATGGCGCATGTCGCCCTCGATGATCACGACGTCCACGGGCGCGGTCTCGCGGCGGGAGGCATTGATGAAGACCTGCTTGACCCGGGCCCGGACCTCGGCGAGGTTCGCACCGTGCAGCTCGATCGTCTCGGACGCCAGATGCACGGCGGCCCGAGTGTCGGAAGTGATGCGCGCCTGCGCGATCATGCGGTGACCCCTTCTCTGTTCCACGACACGATGACGCGCACAGACATGCTGTGCGCGGGCTGCATATCACTCTACGGGCGTGGGGGCCTCCTGTCGCGCGCACGCGTGCGGGTGGGATCGGGATCCCGATGCTGCCGGGCAGGTCGCCTCGCGCCGCCTCCCCTGCGGTGAACAGGCCTCCCCTGCAGTGAACAGGGAGGAACCGTGGAGCACCCAGCGGGACTTGGTGCGCTCTTTACTGTATTGATCCCTCCGTGTGGCACGAGGGGTGGAAAGAACAAAACTCCTGCCAGATGCCCGGGCGGGCACCCCGAGGGATTTACATCGGGGCGGGAGGCGCCCTAGACTGTCGATGTGCGGCGAACGGTCGCGGGGGTGATCCTGAAGGATGGCCCTGCACTGTGCGCGCATCGATAACCGAATACCTCTGAGATGTGCCGCTTCCACCGATCCCCCCTCGAAGGAAGCGGCCGGACGGGAGCCGAATGGTCCCCCCCTGCTAGGCCCCGTCCAGCCTCGTCGCCCGCACCCACCCCTGACGGACGACAGGCACGACGAGCGGTCCGTGAGCCCCCGGCGCAAGCCGAGCGAGAGTTCCGGGCCGCTCGTCACTTTTCCCGACGTCTCCTGTCCCGGTTCACCCGCGGCTGTCCCCGGCGGTTCGCCTGTCGCTGTCCCCGCTGGTTCGCCCGCGGCGGCTGTCCCGGTTCGCGCGCGTCGTCGCCAGGGCCATCCCCACCGGTCGATCGACGTGGGCGTGCGGGGAACGTGAGGCAATACCGACCGGAAAGCCGCAGTTCCGCCGCACGCCAGAGCCGATGTCCGCGCAGCGACGGATTCTTTGACCTGGCGGCGGGGTTCCTTCGACCTGGCGACGGGGTGCGCGCACATGCCGGAGCCGATGCCCGCACAGGGACCGGCCGGCCGCGCGGGGACCGGCCGGCGGTGCGGGAACCGGCCGATCGCGCGCAGGGCCCTGCAGGGCCGGATCGCGCCGCGCGGCACCTCCGGCCCCGCGCGGCCGGTCAGCTGAGGATCGCGACGTCGCTGCCCGGGTCGAGACGGTAGCCGGAGCCGCGGACCGTGCTGATCAGCTTCCGGTACTCGCCCAGCTTGCTGCGGACCCGGCGCACGTGCACGTCGACGGTGCGCTCGCCGGTCTCCGCCCCCGCGCCGGACCACACCGACGCCATGAGGTCATCGCGCGTGATGATGGTGCGGGCGTTGCGCGCCAGATGGGCGAGCAGCTCGAACTCCTTGTACGTGAAGTCGACATCCTGTCCGTCGATCCGCACCCGGCGGCCGTACAGGTCGATCACCAGCGAGGCACCCGTGGGCACCGCCGCGGCCGACGACGGGCTCACCGCGGTCGCCCGCAGCACCCGGCGGCGTGCGGCCTCCGCGTCACGGCGAGCCGGCGAGGTGGGGGAGACGATCCCGCCGCGCCGGGGACGCAGCGGTGAGACCGCCGGAGTCTGCGCGGTGGGGGGAAGGGTGCGAGCCGACCCCTGGGCCGTCGCGGTGAAGGGGTGGGGCGAGGAGACCTGCACGATGGCCCGGGCGCGACGGCCCGAGGTCAGACGCTGGGCATGCGCCCGCAGCGAGTCGGCGAGGTTGGCCGCCTCGACATCGGCCGTGCCCGAGGGCAGGACCACGGTCAGCGTGACGGTGACCGCCTGCGCCGAGGGGGCGGGGGAGGCCGAGTCGGGGGAGGAGAGGCCGCGGGCGGGACGGGACTGGGCGAGGGGACGATCGAGGGTGACAGTCATGGTGAACTCCGAGGATGCGATGCGCGGGGCGCGAGCGACGGTGGGCCCGGGATCCCATGGAGATCGACGCCTGTGGTGGGCGGATCTGCGGGCTGTGCTCCCGGTGGCACCTGGAGCCCGCGCCTCTCGGCCGGCTCCTGTCAGCCGACCCCGGAGGATTCTCGAGCGCTCAGAGGCTCGGCTGACGGTGCATCATGCACATGCACATCTGCATGCACATGCACATCATCATGTGCATCGAGCGCATCATCGAGCGGGCCACCCGGCGGGCGGCCTCGGAGCGATGAGCGAGAGCTGTCATGTCGGCAACCTTGCCCGCTCGCGTCGAGACGCGCAAGCACCCTTCCACGATGTGGGATCAGGGCCATGTCCTCCCGACACACGCGTTCATCCGCGGTCATGTCCGGCGCTCCGTCGAGAGCATCGGCCCCGAGGTCTCCGCGGATGTCTCTGCATGACGATGCACGCTCCGCGCCGAGCCGACCGCGGAGCATGCCCGGATGCGCGGACGCGCCGGTCCCGGCATGCGACGAGCCCCGGACGCGGCACCTCGCGAGAGACGCAGGACCGGGGCTCGCCGGGCGGCGGCCGAGGCCGCCTGCCGGTCAGTCGACGACGCCGAAGAGGCGATCCCCCGCATCCCCCAGACCGGGGACGATGTAGCCCTTCTCGTTGAGCCTCTCATCGATCGAGGCCGTGACGATCGTGAGGTCGACCGCCGGGTCGATCGCCGTCTCCATCGCCGCGAGGCCCTCCGGCGCGCACAGCAGGGTCACGCAGGTGACGTCGCTCGCGCCCCGCTCGATCAGGTACTCGACCGCGGCGATGAGCGTGTGGCCCGTGGCGAGCATGGGGTCCACCACGAAGCACTGGCGGCCCGTGAGATCCTCCGGAAGACGGTTCGCGTACGTGGTCACCTCGAGGGTCTCGTCATTGCGGACCATCCCCAGGAAGCCGACCTCCGCCGTGGGCAGCAGCCGGGTCATGCCGTCGAGCATGCCCAGGCCCGCGCGCAGGATCGGCACGACCATCGGCTTGGGATTGGAGAGCTTGGCACCGGTCATCGGCGTCACCGGCGTCTCCACGTCCACGGGACTGACGCGCACCTGCCGGGTCGCCTCGTACGCCAGCAGCGTCACCAGCTCGTCGGCGAGCTGGCGGAACGTCGAGGAATGCGTGGTGCGGTCGCGCAGCACGGTGAGCTTGTGGGCGACGAGGGGGTGGTCGATCTCGAGGACGCGCATGGGGTGAATCTACCGGAGCGGCCCCGTGCGCACGGGCCGAACCGCCTGCTCCCGCGGCGGGCGAGTCCGTTCTCACGCGCCGCCGCCCGGAGCGGCCCGGACGCGGGAGCAGTCCGGTCCCAGGACCATCCCCCGGGACCAGCACCGCAAGATCGGTCAGGCGCGGGGGCGGAGCCGGCGCGGATACTGGCCGCATGAGCACCATCGATCCCCTGCGCCGCATGCTGGATGCGGTGCTCGACCCGGAGTCCGGCACTCTCGAGGAGATGTCCGCCGGTGCTCATCTCTCGCCCTACCACTTCCACCGCAGCGTGCGCCGAGGCACAGGGGAGACCCCGGCGGCGCTGCGTCGGCGCGTGGGCCTCGAGCAGGCCGCATGGAACCTGCAGCGGGGCATGGGCGTCACCGACGCGGCGTTCGCGGCCGGCTACGACTCCCTCGAGGGCTTCTCCCGCGCCTTCCGCCGCGCCTACGGCCACCCGCCCACCGCCATGCCGCCCGCCCACGAGCGCGGGCACTGGCTGCCCGCCCCCAACGGCATCCACTTCCATTCGCCGACCGTGCTCTACGTGGACTCCGGAGCCGTCCGCGAGCACGCCGCCGGCGACGTCCTCGCCCTGCTGATCGCGCACGACCTCGACGACATCGACGCGCTGCTGGGATCCGCCGCCGGCCTCGAGGACGAGGCGTACCGCCGGATCCGCCTGCCCGGCAGCGCGCCGCGCGCCTGGGACGGCCCGGACGAGTCGCTCGCACAGGTCATGCGCCATCTGGTCCTCAGCAAGGAGCCATGGCTCGCGAGCATCGAGGGAGAACCGGCCCCGGACCTCGACGGGCCCGTCGACGTGCCCTCGCTCCAGGCCCGCCATCGGACGACCGCCCCGCGCTGGCTCGCCCTGGTCCGGGACATCGAGCGGCGCGGCGCCTGGCAGGACCGCATCATCGACGCCCTCTGCGATCCGCCCGAGTCCTTCCTCCTGGCGGAGATCCTCGCCCACGAGCTGACCTTCTCCGCCCATCGCCGCCAGCTCGCCCGCTGGATGCTCGCCGAGGCGGGCGCCGGCCCCGCGGCGGCTCCGCCCGACCCCGATCCGATCCTGTGGCGACGCAGGACCCTCGCAGGAGGCACCGATCCCTCATGACCGCCTACCGCTTCTACACCGCCACGAGCCTGGACGGCTTCATCGCCACCCCGGACGACGACCTCGGCTGGCTGCTGTCCCAGCCCATCGACCAGGACGGGCCGATGAGCTACGCCGAGTTCATCGCCGGGATCGGAGCGATCGTCATGGGCTCGAGCACCTACGCCTGGATCCTCGAGCACGGCACCTCCGGGACCGAGGAGGGCGGGGACGGCTGGGACTACGAGCAGCCCGCCTTCGTGCTCAGCCATCGTGCCCTCGAGCCGGCCGCCGCCTCGGTCCGGATCGTCTCCGGGCCCGTCGAGGCCCTGCGCGGACAGCTCGAGGAGGCCGCCGGGGACGGGGACGTGTGGATCGTGGGAGGCGGCGATCTCGCGGCGCAGTTCGCCCGGGCCGGCATGCTCGACGAGATCATCGTCTCGATCGCCCCGGTCACGCTCGGTGCGGGCAAGCCCCTGTTCACCGGCGCCTTCGACCTCGACCTGGTCGAGCACGCCCGCAACCGGGCCTTCCTCTGCGCGCGCTACCGGGTGCTCGGCCCGCGACAATAGGGGCATGGACGATCACGAGCTGATGGGGCTGGCCCTCGAGGACGCGGCCGCGGCTGCGATGCGGGAGCCGGCCGATGTCCCCATCGGCGCCCTCGTCGTGGACGAGCAGGACACGGTGATCGCCCGCGCCGCCAACCGCCGGGAGGCCGATGAGGACCCGACGGCGCACGCGGAGATCCTCGCGCTGCGGGAGGCCGCCCGGATCCGGGGCCGATGGAACCTCACCGGATGCACCCTCGTGGTGACGCTCGAGCCCTGCACCATGTGCGCGGGCGCGATCGTCCTCTCCCGGATCGACCGCCTCGTCGTGGGCGCCCCCGACCCGAAGGCCGGCGCCGCCGGATCCCTCTACGACCTGGTGCGCGAGCCGCGGCTGAACCATCGGGTCGAGCTGACCGACGGAGTGCGCGCGCAGGAATGCGGGGACCTGCTGCGGGGCTTCTTCCGGGAGCGCCGCCGCCGCTGATCCCGCGGGCCGGGGGTGCTCCCCGCGACCTGCCCGCCGTCCGGCGAGACGGAAGGCTCCGCGCGCCCGCGGGCGTCGTAGCATGAACCCTCCGTGCACCCCCGCACCACCCCCTGCACACCCCCGGTCACCCGTCGTCGACATCGCCGTCCCCCGCCACCTGGACGCGCCGAGGAGCTCACGTATGCACACAGGTACGCCCCAGGCCGCCGTCCGGGCCGCGGACGTCTCCAAGGTCTTCTTCTCCGGCGCGGATCCGGTCTGGGCGCTCGAGGACTTCTCCCTCTCGCTCGAGCCCGGCTCCTTCACCTGCATCGTCGGCCCCTCCGGCTGCGGGAAGTCGACGTTCCTGCGGATCGTCGGCGGGCTCGAGGAGCGCACCGTGGGTGAGGTCGAGATCGACGGGGCGGCACATCCGATCCCGGCCGCGTACGTGTTCCAGGAGCATGGCGTCTTCCCGTGGATGACGATCCTCGAGAACGTCGCCTTCGGCCTGCGCATGGCCGGGGTGGGCCGCGCCGAGCGCGAGGAGAGCGCCCGCGTCTGGCTCGACCGGGTGCGGCTCGCCGACTTCGCCGGCTCGTACCCGCACCAGCTCTCCGGCGGCATGCGGCAGCGGGTCGCGATCGCCCGCGCCTTCGCGACCGGCTCGCCGCTGCTGCTCATGGACGAGCCGCTCGGGGCGCTGGACGCGCAGACGCGTCTGCTCATGCAGGAGGAGCTGATCGCCCTGTGGGAGCAGGAGCGCAAGACCGTCCTCATGGTCACCCATGACATCGACGAGGCGATCCTGCTCTCGGATCGGGTGATCGTCATGTCCGGCCGCCCCGGCACCCTGCGCGAGGACATCGCCGTGCCCTTCCCGCGGCCGAGGAGCTTCGACATCGAGCGCAGCGCCGAGTTCGGCGAGCTGCGCTCCCGCATCTGGAACCTGCTGCGCGAGGACGTCCGCGCGGCCGAGGAGACCGCATGAGCACCCCCGTCCCGTCCGTCCGCGTCGAGGACCGCGAGGAGCGGACGCTGGTCGCGGCCCGTGCCCATCGCTCCCGGGAGAACCTGCTGCGCACCCGCGACCTGGTGCTCTCGATCGCCGCGCCGATCGTCCTGCTGCTCCTGTGGGAGGTGTGCGCGCGGCTGCTGATCATCGATCCCCGCTTCTTCCCGGCGCCCACCAAGATCCTCCTGGCCGGCTGGGAGATGCTGCGCAGCGGCGAGCTGTGGACGCACACCGGCCCCACCCTCCTGCGCCTGCTCGTCGGCGGCGGGCTCGGCGCGATCCTCGGGATCGCGGTGGGTCTGCTGATGGGATCCTCCCGGGCGCTGAACGCCGCCGTCGGCCCGCTGTTCTCCGCGCTGTACCCGCTGCCGAAGATCGCGATCTTCCCGATCCTGCTCATGATCTTCGGGCCCACGGAGCTGCCGAAGATCATCGCCGTGTTCATCACGACCTTCTTCATCCTGCAGATCAGCACGGTCTCCGGCGTCCGGGCGATCGACGCCCGGCTGCTCGAGGCCGGTGCCGCCTACGGCGCCCGGGGCCTGTCCCGCTTCCGCTTCGTGGTGCTGCCGGGCGCGATGCCCTTCGTGTTCTCCGGCCTGCGCACCGCCACCGGCACCGCGGTCGTCGTCGTCACCGCCGTCGAGTTCACGGGTGCGTCCACGACCGGGCTCGGCTACCTCATCTGGAACTCGTGGCAGCTGTTCATCCCCGAGAAGCTGTACGTGGGCCTGCTGGTCATCGGGGTCATCGGCGCGGTGCTGACCTGGCTGCTGGCCCGCTGCGAGACCCTGCTGCTGCCCTGGCGTCGCCGCGGCTGACCCGTCGCCCGCCCGTCCTCCCTGCTCTTCCCGCCCGTCCTCCCTGCCCGCCCCGCCTGTCCTGTCTGTCGCCCGCACCCGCCCGCCGAGCCCGCCCCGGAGCCATCGGCCCTCACCCCAGGAGCACCCCATGCGCCGTCGCACCCTCCTCTCCCTCGCCGCCGCCACCTCGATCGGCGGCGCGCTCGCCGCCTGCGGTCCCGCCGTCACCGGCAAGGACCCCGGGGCCGATGCCGGCTCCGCCTCCGGCACGGTCCGCGTGGGCCACGTCCCCTCCTCCCTGTTCGCGCCGCTGTACGTCGCCGATGCGAAGGGCTTCTTCGAGAAGGCCGGGATCACCCTCGAGCTGACCCCGCTGAAGTCCGGTCAGGACGGCATCCCGATGCTGTCCAACGACCAGCTCGACGTCATGATCGCCGGTTTCAGCGCCGGCATGTTCAACGCCCTGAACCAGGGGCTGGCCTTCAAGGTCGTGGGCTCGATGGGCATCTCCCCGGGGGATCCGGAGAACTCGCCGACGGCTCTCGAGGTGCGTCAGGCCCTGCTGGACGACGGCAGCGTGAAGACCGTCGCCGACCTCAAGGGCCGCAAGATCGCGGTCGCCGGAGGGGAGGGCGCGACCGGCGGCTACCTGCTGGCGACCATGCTCGAGGAGGGCGGTCTCACTCTCGCCGATGTCGAGATCTCCAACCTCTCGACCCCGGACCAGGAGCCCGCGATCACCAACGGCTCCGTCGATGCCGCGACGCCCTCGGCTCCCTTCTCGACGTCGATGGAGGAGGCGGGTGCCGCCTCCCCGCTCGCCGTGCCGGCGAAGGGCGTCACCGGCACGGGCGTCCTGTTCTCGGAGACGTTCCTGGGGGCGGAGCTCGCCCAGCCGTTCTTCACCGCCCTCGCGCAGGGCGCGCAGGAGCTCGCCGAGTCCGGGCCCCAGAGCGACGAGGTCTATCAGATCCTGGCCGACACCCTCGGACAGGACATCGAGGTCCTGAAGACCTCGCCGATGTACTCCTACCTGCCTGATCTCGCCCCGCAGCCCGAGCAGCTCGAGAACATGCAGCAGGTGTGGATCGAGGCCGGGCAGATCACCGAGAAGACGCCCGTGGACGTGTCCACTGTCGTCGACACGAGCTTCGCGGAGGGTGCCGGCGCCTGACGGCGGGGTCGGCGCGCGAGAGCGCTGCGATGTCGTCGTTCGCGACGCTCGATGACGACCTCTCCACGACGGTCGCGGTCTACTCCTCGACGAGGTCGGTCGTGCTCCGGGCGGTGTGAAGCGATCTCATCGACACATAGCGCTGCCCTTGGGTGAAGGCGCTGCCGCGGCCGCTGGTCAGGTGCGGGATGTCGGAGGGGAGCTGAACATGTCCTCGAGCCTCCTCGCCGACCCGGGTGAGCTTGAAGACCTGGTAGTCGGATCGCTCCCAGCTGAAGCCGGATTCCTCGCTCAGAGCCCACGCGATGAATCCTCCGAGCTGCCTGTCGTCCCGGGACTCCGACTCGACCAGCCGGGTCGCGTTGGCCAGCGTCCATGCGACGTCGTCGCGGATCCAGAGGATCTTGGCGACGTCGCGTCGGATGCTCAGGCTCTCGTAGAAGGCCATGTGCGTGACGTCCCGGAAGTAGCGACCCGACCGGCAGACGTAGAACCCTCGGCTGAGGTAGAGCTCCCAGGCAGTCCTGGCCGCCACGACGACGACGTCCTTGTTCTTCACGGGGCACTCGGAGTGGACATCGTCCCACCGGGTCGCCTGGCGCATCCATGTCTCTGCGGCCGGGGAGACCCATCCGCCGATCGCGAAGATCCTCTCCATCTCCGCGAGGATGTTGATCTGACGCAGGGAGTCGTGGTGCGCCAGGCGATTGCGGAACGTGCGCACTTTCTTCAGGGCATCCTGCACGCGGCCTCTATTGCCCCCGGAGTGCGGGAAGGCGTGGTGGAGGCACGCGTTCCAGAGCTCCTGGTGCGCCCTGTCCAGCAGCGAGTCCCAGAAGCCGAAGTTCTGGCCTGCGATGATCTGATCCCGGGTATCGCGCATCCGGTTCGGGCGTTCATCGCGTCGGAGGCGACTTCGCACCTGGTCGAAGCCGTTCTGCTGCCGTTCGTTCATCCATCCCAGCATGAACCAGGGGATCCCGCGTGCGTCCTCCCGAAAGTGTGTGCGGAGCTCGCGATCGATCGCGTTCCGGACGACCACCTCGAGCTGGGCCACGGAGACCATCGCCTCCGAGGCCATCCGACCGTTCCACTCGTAGTACTCCAGGGCTCGCGCCTCATCGCCGGATGCTTCCCGGAGGAAGGGGGCCAGCCGTGGCGCCGAGAGGAGCGTCTCGAGATCGCTGTACGCGATCGGGGGTGTTGGTACGTCGGGTGGCATGGCCTCGGATCCTCTGCTTGTGGGGAGTAGGGGATAGCTGTATCCTGGGTGCCTACGAAATACCCCGGTGGGCCTCTCGACGATGCTACCGGGGTTCTTCTTTGCCCAGGGGCTCTGTGGATATCACGCTGCGGACGTGATCGTGCAGGTGACCCTGCGCTGTCGGCAGGGCACGTGCGGCCGTCGTCGACACGAGCTTCGCGGAGGGTGCCGGCGCCTGACGGAGAGGTCGGCGCGCGAGAGCGCTGCGATGTCGTCGTTCGCGATGCTCGATGACGACCTCTCCACGACGGTCGCGGAGAGCCGAGGCTCCTCCGGGTCACCTCGGCAGTCGGCATCGGGGCATCATGGGGCGATGGACGAGACCTCGGCCCCCGCCTCGCCGCCCGCTCATCGGCGCCGCCTCGCGATGCTCTCTGCGGCCGCGGTGCTCGTCCTCGCCATCGGCGCCTACCTGATCGCCTGGGCGATCGCGCCGACGGAGAACGCGAGCGGTCAGTGCACGGGGATCGGCTGGGGCTGCGTCCCCTCCCCGAAGGACACGCTGGCTCTGCTCGGGATCATCATCGGTCCTCCTGCGCTGCTGGCGACGCTGGTGCTGGGCCTCTTCGCGATCGCCGCGCTGCTGCGCTGGACGCGGTGGCCCGGGGTCCTTGCCGGGCTCGTCGGCATCGTCGTCGCGGCGGTGATCGCGCTGCTCGGCTCCGTGCTGGTGGTGGGGGTGCTGCTCTAGCAGCGGCGAGCGCGAGGACGATCAGCCCAGAACGGCCCCGCCCAGCCGAGACCGTGCGGCCTCAGGCCGGGGCGTGACCCGAGCGATCGCTCGCGGCGATATGGGCGGTGCTCGCGATGGCGACCGGGACCCATCGGCCTCCCGCCCGCTCGAGCGTCGTGATCGCGCCGCCGGGCACACCGTGCTCGATGAGCCCCGGAGCGCACTCCTCGAGCGCGATGTCACCGAGAAGATCCCGGAGCAGGTCGACCGTGGCTCCTCCGTGTCCCGCGGCGACGATCGTGCCGTCCTGGACAGCGGCGTCATCGAGCGCCTCGAGCATGTCCTGCGCCGTGCGCGCCGACGATCTGCCCTGGGGCGGAGCCCAGGCCCGATCCGTCGAGGTGCGCGCCCAGTTCCGCGTGAATCGCTCGACGTCCTCGCCGTGCTCGAGGTTCATCCTCTCGCGCAGACGGGGGTCGATACGGAGCGGGAGCGCGCAGAGCTCCGAGAGCGGGGTCGCCGTCTGGATGGCGCGGCGCAGAGGGCTGCTGAGAAGGGCGACCGGGGCGAGAGCGGAGATGGCATGGGCGGCGTCATCGGCCTGGCGCCGTCCCCGGGCCGTCAGCCCCGGGTCGCCCGGTGTGCGGTCCTTCTCCCCGTGCTGAAGGATCACCGCTCGTGTGGGCATGGGAGAAGTCTGACACAGCGGGGAGCTCAGCCGCCCGGCGCCGTCGTGCGCGCGATTGCCGCGAGGATGCTCGTGCGGGCCTGCGCGGCCGTCGCCCAGCCGAGGAACACCGCCTGTGTCGCCCCCTCGGCGAGGAGGACGAGCTCCCGGGCGGTGCGCGCGGGGTCCGTGACGCGGGGGGCCTGCGTCGCGAGGCAGGCGGCGACGGCCTCGATCCGGCCGCGCTGCGCGGAGGCGAGGACGTCGCCGATGCGCGGATCGCCGACGGCGGCGGCGATGTAGGAGAAGGAGAGCGCCACGCCCGGATTCGCGGCGGTTCCCGGGACGACCGCGTGCAGGAGCAGCGTCTCGAGCGTCCGGGGCGAGCCCGGGTCCCCCAGCGCCGCCTCGTGGCGGGATGCGGCGCGGTCGATGAGCTCCTGCGCGCTCGCGAGCACGAGCTCGCTGCGGCTGCGGAAGTAGTGCTGGACGCGGCCGGGGGAGACCTGCGCCGCGGCGGCGACGCTGCGGACGCTGACCGCCTCGAGCCCCTGTCGGGCCACGACCGCCCACACGGCCTCGAGGATCTGAGTGCGCTGAGGGCTGTCCATGGATGACAGCGTACCGATACGACTGTATCGTCGGTGGCATGCAATACGAACGTATCGGATCGCCCTCGCCTCACCGTGCCCGCCCGGGCAGACGCCGCGTGCTGCGCTGGGCAGGGCTCGGGGCGATGAGCCTGCTCGCCGCCGCGAAGGTCGTCGACATCGCCGTCCCGGACCCCTCCGTCGGCCACTGGAGGTCCGCCGGGGCCAAGGAGCGCTACGAGGCCGCCTATGCCCAGACGCTCGCCCCGCTCCCGGAGCCCGATGCCGTGCGCGACCTCCCCACCCGCTTCGGCAGCGTCCGCGCGCTCACCTGGATCGGCGAGGCACCGGGCCCGCCCGTGCTGCTCCTGCCCGGGCGCAGCAGCGGCGCACCCATGTGGGCGGAGAACCTCCCGGGCTGGATCGGGCGCCGCACCGTGCATGCGCTGGACCCCATCGGCGATGCGGGCTTCTCGACGCAGAACCTCCCCATGGCCTCGCCCGATGACCAGTCCGTCTGGATCGCGGACGCCGCGGAGGGCCTCGGCGCGGAGCAGGCCCACGTGGTCGGGCACAGCTTCGGCGGAGCCAGCGCCGCTCTGCTCGCCCTGCATCGGCCCCAGCTCGTGCGCACCCTCGGCCTCCTCGAGCCGGTGATCGTCGTCCGTCCGCTGCCGGCCTCGATGTACCTGTGGTCGGCGCTGCTGCTCCTGCCCGCGCCGCAGTCCTGGAAGGACGAGGCCCTCGGTCGGATCGGCGGGGCGAGCGCCGAGGAGGTCCGCGACAGCGGCCCCATGTCCCGCATGATCGACGAGGCGACCACGGGCTACGCGGCCGCGCTCCCCACTCCGCGCAAGCTCACCGACGCGCAGTGGAGCGCGCTGTCGATGCCGGTGCGGCTCGACATCGGAGAGGACTCCCAGCTCGCCGGGGGACCGGCCGCCGCCGAGAGGATCCGCGGACTCCTCCCGCAGGCGACGGTCACCGTCTGGCCCGGCGCAACCCACTCCCTGCCGATGGAGGAGAAGGAGAGCCTGGGACCTGCGCTGCTGGACTTCTGGGCCCTGCACTCCTGAGGCACGGGGGGCGGGGAGCTCCCCGGAGGGCGCCGTGCTCCGGACGAGGCGTCGCCCCCGGGCCCGACGTCTACCATCCCCCATGGACCCACGTGCGACAGCGACGGCCGATGCCCCTGCCGCCGGGGCATCCTCCGCGACCGAGGTCCTCCGGGTCTTCCTGGGCCTCGGGCTGACATCCTTCGGCGGCGGGCACGCGGTGCTGCCGTTCTGGACGGAGCTGCGCGGCCGGCCGGGCGTGCGCGCCCTGATACGGGGCGCGAACGCCGCCGTCGTCGGCATCCTCGCCGCCGCCCTCTACACGCCCGTGTTCACGAGCGCGATCACGGGGCCCGCGCCGCTGTGCCTCGCGGCGGTCTGCTTCGTGCTGCTGATGGCCTGGAGGGCTCCGTCCTGGGTCGTCGTGCTCCTCGGCGCCGGAGGCGGGATGCTGCTCGGCGGCGCCGGGATCTGAACGGTCGGTGCCGGGAGAGGGTGGTCCGGCGCAAGGGAGAAGCAGGGGAGAGGAGGCGTGAGGCCGTCTCCTGCGAGGAGCGCGCGTCAGGACGGCGACGTGAGCTCCGCAGCCAGACCCTCGACGCGGACGCGCAGCGCGTCCCGGATCAGACGCATCCGCTCTTCGCCCTCGATCCCGCGGGCGGAGGGCTCGTCGACGATCCAGGTGTCGATGATGCCGGCCATCCCCGGGACCGGATCCACCTGCGCCTCCTCGCCGATGACGACCACGCGGTCCACCCGGCGCAGCAGCTCGGGGTCGAGGGGCTTGGGGTGCTCGCCGTCCATGCTCGCGCCGACCTCGGCCACCGAGGCCGCCGACAGCGCGTTCAGGGCGCTGCCGGGCTTCGTGCCGGCCGAGTGGACCCCCACCGCGTCCCCGGCGTGCCGGCGCATGAGGGCCGCGGCCATCTGGGACTTGCCGCCGTTCTTCACGCACACGAACAGCACGGACGGCCTCGGGCCGATCTGCGGTGCTGCCTCCTCGGCCGCATCGGCCCCCTCGGCCGATGCCGACGGCTCCAGGGAGGCGATGAGCTCGACCACCCGGCGACGGATCTCGTCGCGGATCGCGCGGGCGCCCTCGGCGGAGGCGAGGGCCGGGTCGCCCACGTTCCAGTCCTCATAGCGCACGCCGGGGATCACCGGGCAGACGTCGCCGCAGCCCATCGTGATCACGACGTCGGCCGCGCGGACGGCGTCGTCGGTCAGCGGCTTGGGGAAGCGCTCTGCGGTGGCGCCCTCGCCCTCGATCTCCACCAGCAGCGAGCGCACGTGCGGGTGGACGTCGGCGGCCGGGGCCGAGCCGGCCGAGCGGGCCACCACCCGGCCGCCGGAGAGCTGGTCCATCAGCGCGGCGGCGAGCTGCGAGCGCCCGGCGTTCGCGACGCACACGAACAGCACCTGGGGCGCTGCGGCGCCGCGTTCGCGGGCGATGTCCGCCAGGCGCTGGCGGGCGAAGCGCTCGGTGAGCGGGACCAGATGGGCGGTGATGCGCGCCGTGCGGGCCAGCGCCGTGAACGACTCCCGCACGATCGCCAGGACCAGATGGTCCTCGAGCTCGGGCATCTCGGCGGCGAGCTCCCCGGCGAGGCGCGTGACCCGATCGTCGAGATCGGCCGGGGCAGGGGCGACGGGCTCGGCAGGAGGACCGGCCGGCTGGTCGAGCCCTTCGACGGAGGCAGGGGCGAAGGTGTCCAGCAGCGCGGCCACCGCGCTGCGGCGCGGCGCCGGGATGCGGTACCAGACCCAGGTGCCGCGGCGCTCCGAGGAGAGCAGGCCCGCCTCGCGCAGGGTCCGCAGATGGTGGGAGACGGTGGGCTGGGAGACCTCGGCGAGCGCGGCGAGGTCGCACACGCAGGACTCGCCGCGCGGATCGGTCGCGATGGCGGAGAGCATGCGCAGGCGCAGCGGATCGGCGAGCGCCTTGAGAGCGGCGGCGACGGAGCTCGCCGCCTCGGGGCCGATGGCGTGGGTTGCCGCGGGCGCGCAGGGCACGTCGGCGGCAGGGAGGGGTTCGATGAGGGTCATGACGTCCTCGATTCCTCGGCGGCGAGGGAGGAGGCGGGCGGGGCGGAGGGGACCTCGGAGGCGGCGGCACCGGCCTTCGAGGTGGTCGCGGCGGTGGTCGCGGACGGGTCGGTGCCGAACCAGGAGCGGGCCAGGCGCAGGGAGACGTAGACCAGCCCCACCAGCACCGGGACCTCGATCAGCGGACCGACGACCCCGGCCAGGGCCTGCCCGGAGGCGGCGCCGAAGGTGCCGATCGCGACGGCGATCGCCAGCTCGAAGTTGTTGCCGGCGGCGGTGAACGCGAGGGTGGTCGAGCGGGCGTAGCCCAGGCCCAGCATGCGACCCAGCCCCATGCCCGCGCACCACATCAGGGCGAAGTAGACCAGCAGCGGCAGCGCGATCCGGGCGACGTCGCCGGGGCGGGCGGCGATGGCCTCGCCCTGCAGGGCGAACAGCAGCGCGATGGTGAACAGCAGCCCGTACAGGGCCCACGGGCCGATGCGCGGCAGGAAGCGCTCCTCGTACCAGGCGCGGCCGCGACGGCGCTCGCCGATCCATCGGGAGGCGAAGCCCGCGATCAGCGGCACCCCGAGGAAGACCAGCACGTTCAAGGCGATCTGCGCCATCGAGACCTCGAGGCCCTGGGTGTCCAGGCCCAGCCAGGCCGGCAGGACGGTGAGGTAGAACCAGCCCATCCCGGCGAAGGCGAGGACCTGGAAGACGGAGTTCACGGCGACCAGCACGGCGGTGGCCTCGCGGTCCCCGCAGGCCAGGTCGTTCCAGATCACGACCATGGCGATGCAGCGGGCCAGGCCCACGATGATCAATCCGGTGCGGTACTCCGGCAGGTCCGCCAGGAAGATCCAGGCGAGCGCGAACATGAGCAGCGGGCCCAGGATCCAGTTCAGCAGCAGCGAGGACACCAGCAGTCGCCGGTCCCGGGCCACGGCGCCGACCTTGTCGTAGCGCACCTTCGCCAGTACCGGATACATCATCACCAGCAGGCCCAGGCCGATGGGCAGCGAGATCCCGCCGACCTCGAGCCGGGACAGGACGCCGGAGAGCCCCGGCACGAAGCGGCCGAGCACAAGACCGGCGACCATCGCCAGGCCGATCCACAGCGGGAGCCAGCGGTCGAGGGTGGACAGTCTCCGGGGGTGCGCCGGCGCGGGCGCGTGCATCGACATGGCTCTATATTGACCGATGTCGAATCAGTCGGCAAGCAGGGGGCGCTCCTCGTCATCGGCCATCGCATGCTCCCCGGCCTCGAGCCGGGCGACGACCCCCTCGGTCCAGGCGATCGCGGCATCGGCGGACTGCTCCCAGAAGCGGATCGCCTCGATGTGATGCTCCCAGTCCGCCCCGGGGTGGCGGGCGTGCTCGTCCATCACCCGGGCGCGGCGCCGATGCTGCGCGGCGAGGCGCTCGCGCAGGAGGGTGATCACCCGTGCGCGGGGGAGGGTCGTCATGAATCCGATCCCCGCCATGGTCGAGGCCATGTCCTGCTCGTCGCTGCGCAGGGTCCGCTCCAGCAGGTCCCGGAAGTGCTCGCTCCCTTCCGGGGTCGGGGAGAAGCGGGTGCGCGCCGGGCCGGAGGCCTCTCCAGGGCTGTCCGCGACGATCATCCCGTCCGCCTCGAGCCGGCGCAGCGCGTGGTAGATCGAGCCCTGCCCGATGCGTCCCCAGAGCTGCGCCCCCCAGGAGTCGAGGTCCTTGCGGATCCGGTAGCCGTGCGCGGTGCCGCGCTGGACGATCGCGCCCAGCACCAGCAGTCGTGTCGCGGACATGCGCCTCCCTCCGTCCGGGCCCGTCCCGGGTGCCTGCGCCGGATGTGTTGACAGGCCGGAGCATCCACTCTACGGTCGAGACGTCCACTAGTACAGCTTGACTAGTCTCGCCCCGGACCCGCGGAGACGCGCAAGGAGAACCGATGCACATCGTCGTCGCAGGAGCCACCGGTGCGACCGGCAGCCTCGTGGTCCGCCAGGCCGCCGCCGCGGGTCACCGCGTCACCGCACTCGTGCGGGACCCGCGGACGTACGCGGCCCCGCCCGGCGCAGAGGTCCGTCCGGCCCAGGTCGTCGAGGACGAGGATCTGGAGCTGCCCGCGGACGTCGACGTCGTGATCTCCGCGATCGGCGGTCGCTCGCTGCGCTCGACCGAACCGGTCTGCTCCACCGGGACGCGCCACCTCGTCGAGGCGCTCGCCCGGCGCGGCGGGCGCGGCCGGCTCGTGGTCGTCTCCGCGACCCCTGTCCTCACCACCGGGATCGGCGAGCCCTTCTGGCACCGTCGCGTGGTCCGTCCGCTGGTGCGCCGGATCGGGCGGGCGCTCTACGACGACATCGCCGCGATGGAGGCGCTGCTGCGCGCGAGCGGCCCGGACTGCGCGTGGACCATCGTGCGCCCCGGCTACCTGGTCGATGCGGGACCGACCGACTACCGGCTCGTCCCCGAGGCCAATGCGCCCACCTCCGCCAGCCGCACGGACCTCGCCGATGCCCTCCTCGCGCTGGCGACGGACGAGTCCGCCATCGGCCGCTCCTACGGACTGCGCCGCGGACGGCCCGTGCCGAGCGCAGCATGACGGGGCTGCTGCGCATCGGGTTCCTGGCGGATGGCGTGGTGAAGCTCCTGGTCGCCTCGGCCTATGGCGGACTCCGGGTGCCGCTCGCGCAGCTGCTGGGGGCCTCGGCGGGGCTGCTCCTGCTGACGGCTGTGCTCGTCGCGGCGAGCGGGGTCGCAGAGGTCGTCTACGCCGTGCGCAGCGGTGCCGGCTCCCACACCCGCTACCTGATCGTCTACGACGGAGGGTGGCTGCTGGTCACCGTCGGCGCCGCGCTCATCGGCATCGGGGAGGGCCGGGCGGGCGGCGGGATCTGGCTGCTGGCCCAGGCCCTCGGATCCCTCGGCATCGCGATCGTCTTCGTCCGCGGGGCCGTGGGACCCCGGGCCTGAGCATGACGCGCCGCGGGTCCGTCAGGCCCGGACGGCCGCGTGCTCCGGCCGCAGGATCGAGAACATGTCCGAGTCCCGCCAGCCGTCTTCCACCAGCATCGTGCGCCGCAGCCGGCCCTCGTACGTCATGCCCAGGCGCTGCAGGATCGTGCGGGAGCCGATGTTCCGCGGATCGCACGTGGCCTGGACCCGTTCGACCGCGGGGAAGCGGCCGAAGGCCTCGTCCACCAGCAGCTGCCCGATGCCGGTGCCGATCCCGCGGCCCCACAGGTCCACGTGGACGTTGTAGCCGATCTCGGCGGTCGTCCGGGACACCAGGCTCAGCTCGCCGATGCCCAGCAGCAGGTCGTCGGTGCCTGCGGCGACGCCCCAGATGAACCGGGACTGCTCCGGCTCCTCCCACACGGACAGCGCCGTCGCGACGAACTCCTCGGCGTCCTCCCGCGTGTTCGGGCCCCAGGCCTGATAGCGGGAGGCCTCCGGGCGCGCCGTCCATGCGTGGAAGCGATCGGTGTCCTGCCGGGTGATCCTGCGCAGTCGGAGACGGGGACTCTGCTCGGCAGGGGCGGGGCTCATCCGCCCAGCCTAGGCCGTGGCCCGGCCGAGCGGGATCGCACGGGCGCGCGCTTGGAGCCCTTCGACGAGCCGCCGGCCCCGTGCTGCGCTCCGCGTCCCGCGCGCTCAGATCCAGCCGTGCCGGCGGGCGATCGCGACGGCCTCGTGCCGGTTCTGCGCCTGCAGCTTGGCCTGCGCGCTCGAGAGATAGTTGCGCACCGTGCCCTCGGCGAGGTGGGCGCGCCGGGCGATCTGTGCGATGCCCGCGCCATCGGCCGCGAACTCGAGGACGTCGGCCTCCCGCGGTGTGAGCGGGCTGTCGCCGGAGGCGATCGTCTCCGCGGCCAGCTCCGGGTCGATGACGCGGCGGCCCGTGGCGACGGCCCGGACCGCCTCGGCGAGCTGGCCTGCGCCCGAGGTCTTCGGCAGGAACCCCAGCACCCCCTGCGCGAGGGCCCGCTTGAGGTACCCCGGCCGGGGATGTGAGGTGAGGATCAGGCAGCGCGTGCCCGGGCTGAGCTCCGCGATCCGCGCGCACAGCTCGAGGCCGTCGCCATCGGGGAGCTGCAGGTCCACCACCGCGACGTCCGGGTGGAGCTCCCCGGCGAGATCCGCTCCCCGCGCGAGGTCGCCCGCCTCCCCGGCGACCTCGAGGTCCTCCTCGAGGCTCAGCATGGTCGCGAGCGCGGAGCGGATCAGATGCTCGTCGTCGACGAGGACCAGGCGGATCGCGTCGGGGCTGATGGAGCGGGTCATGCGTCCTCCGGGGCGTCGGTGCCGAAGCGGGCGGTGAGGGTGAACCAGCCGTCCGCGCTGGTGGTCTCGAGGCGTCCGTCCTGCCCGAGTCGTTCGGCGAGGCCGCGCAGGCCGCTGCCGTGCGTCGTGCCCTCCGGGGAGGGCGGGGCCCCGTCGTTGGCCACGCGCAGCCGCGTCGCGCTCACCTCGATGCGCACCCGTGCGGGCTGGGCGTGGCGCAGCAGGTTCGTCCCTGCTTCGCGCAGCACCCAGGCGGCCGTCTGCGCATGCGCCGCCGGCACGAGCGCCGGCTCTCCCCGGACCTCTGTCTCGATCCCGGCCGAGCGCAGGAGCGAGAGGGTGCCGCGCAGCTCGGCCGCGAGATCCGCCTCCCGGTACCCGCGCACGAGCGCGCGCATCTGCGCCAGGGAGGTGCGGGCGATCTGGGCGACCTCGCGGGCATGGTGGGCGGCCCGCGCGTCTCCGCGCTCGGCCAGCTGGGCGCTCAGCTCGGCGGTCACCGCGATCACGGACAGGTCCCGCCCGGTCACGTCGTGGAGGTCGCGGGCGAAGCGCAGACGCTCCTCGGCGACGGCGAGCCGGGCCCGCGCCTCCCGGGCCTGCTCGAGCTCCCGCACCATCGCGCCGAGCCACAGGCTGCTGCGGCACGCCCCGTAGACGCCCAGGAGCAGGGCCAGCACCGCCCAGCGCTGCCCGGCCACGAGCCCGAGGGCGTCGGAGACCAGCAGCAGCACCGCCCCGCCCGCGAGGGCCGGCAGCACCGGGACGCACAGGAGCAGCGCGGCGCCGAGGACGACGACGGAGGCCAGCAGCGCCTGCTCGTGCAGGACGGAGGGCGTGATCCGGGCCGCCGCCGCGGCGGCCGCGACCGGGACCAGGGCCAGGACGAGCACCGCCGGGCCGGGCCGGATCACGCCCAGCCGCGGCAGGTCCCACCGGTCATGGGACGGCGCGGGGCCCGTCGACCACGCCCGGCACACGCGCAGCGCGGCGGCCGCGCCGCAGAGCGCCTGGAGCACCATCAGCGCCAGGACCGACGGCTCTGCGGCGAGTGCGTGCAGCGACTCCTGCCGCGAGATCGCCACGATCATCGGCCCCAGGATCCCCAGCAGGAGGGCCACCGACCAGACCGTGTAGAGCCGGAACACCGCCCAGGAGCGGTCTGCCTCCGCACCTCCGGCAGGGCCGGGCGCGGGCGGGGGATCGGGCGTGCTCATGATGCCTGATCCTCCCATGGCCGCTCTCGCCTCGAGCGGCGGGGCCGGGACGCGGCGAGCTTCACCCGCGCGGCTCCCAGCGGAAGCGGGTGGCGACGAATGCGCAGGCGAGGAGCAGCCACACCAGCAGGATCCCGATCTGGCCGGCGGCCGCGGCCCAGATCTCGCCGGTCCCGAGCGCGGCGCCCTCCGCGTCCACGCCCATCCAGCCCATCCGCACCAGGGCGACGATCGGGGCCGAGGGGATCAGCGCGACCAGGCGCCCGAACCAGTCCGGCATCATCGTCAGCGGGACGGCGGCCCCTGTGCCGATGATCGCGATCGCCATCAGCGGCAGGGAGGTGACCTGCGCGGATTCGACGGTGCGGGTGATGTTCGCGGTCGCGAGCGCGAGCGGCACCATGAGCACGGCGCCCAGGACGAGCCCCGCCACGAGCAGCAGCGCGTGCCGCGGCGCGGGGAGATCCAGCAGCGGGATCGCGATCGCGCTCATCACGGTGATCATGACCGCGGCGATGAGCAGGGCGGGGACGGCGCTCGCGGCGAGCACCGTCGCATCGGATGCCTCGCCGGTGCGCAGACGCTTGAGCACGAGGTCCTGGCGCCGTGCCACGTAGGCGCACAGCAGGTTGTAGTAGACGACGAAGAGCAGCGCGATCACGAACATCATGCCGAGCGCTCCGGCGAGCTGGGCCGCGCCCACCCCGGAGCGCGCGATCGGAAGGTACAGGAACGGGATCGCGACCGGAAGGGCGAGCGCGGTGCCCAGCTGCATGCGGTTGCGCAGCAGCATGGTCAGCTCGGCTCGGGCGAGGCCCAGCAGGCGGCGCCCGGGGATGGGGGCAGGGTGGGTGGCGGGAGCGGAGCCGTGGGCGGTGGGAGCGGAACCGTGGGCGGCGGGGACGGTCATGCGGAGGCTCCTTCGGCGAGGGAGAGGAAGACGGTCTCGAGGCTCGCGGCCCGGGCGTCGAGGCCCGTCAGCGGCAGGGAGTGGGTGTCGGCCCAGGTCAGCAAGGTCGTGAGGTCCTCCTGCAGGTGCAGGGTCCGCAGCTCGAAGGTGGTGCCCTCGAGGCTCGCCTCCCCGCGCAGCTCCGGCAGCGGAGGCGCGGCGGACGGCAGCGTGCAGCGGATCTGCGAGGGGTGCCCGGCGACGACCTGGGCGACGGTGCCCTCGCGGACGATCCGCCCGCGGTGCATGATCGCGAGGCGGTCGGCGAGGGACTCCGCCTCGTCGAGGTAGTGCGTGGTCAGCACGATCGTGGTGCCCCGGTCCTTGAGCCGGCCGATGAGCCCCCAGGCGCGGGCTCGCGACTCGGGGTCCAGGCCCGTGGTCGGCTCGTCGAGGAACAGCAGCTCGGGATCGCCCGCGATCGCGCAGGCGAGGTCGAGGCGGCGCACCTCCCCGCCGGAGAGGGAGGAGATGCGGGTGCCGGAGCGGCCCTCGAGGTCCACCTCCGCGAGGACCTCGGCGGCGGGCCGGGGCGTGGACAGGGTCGAGGTCCACATGCGCAGCGCCTCGAGCACGGTCAGGTCCGCGGGGAAGCCGCCGGTCTGCAGCATGAGCCCCTGCCGCGGACGCACGGTGCGACGCTCCCGCCACGGATCCGCATCGAGGACGCGGACCGTGCCGGCGCTGGGTCGGGCCAGGCCCTCGAGCACCTCGAGCGTCGAGGTCTTGCCGGCGCCGTTCGTCCCGAGCAGGCCGAAGAGCTCCCCGCGCCGGATCTCCAGGTCGATCCCGTCGACCGCGGTGAAGGCACCGGGGCCCGCGCCATAGCGGCGCACGAGCCCGCGGGCGCTGATGAGCACCGGGGACCGCGGGGCGGGAGCGGCCGGGCAGGACGCCGCGAGGGTCGAGGCTCCCGGGCGGGCGGTCATCGGCCCGCTCCCGCGTCGCGGCCGTAGCCGTGGATCCGGGCGCCGATGACCAGACGGCCGATCAGCCAGGCTCCGCAGAGCACCGCGATCAGCACGACCGCGAGCAGCGGCGGCTGGAAGACGACGAGGACCACGGCGACCAGGAGCGCGTTCACGACGAGTGCGAACAGCTCGCGGGACAGGGTCGGGGCGGGGCGGAATCCGAGGACGTCGGCGAGGACGCCGCGGTCGTGCCGCGGGGAGGGGGAGGGCTGCGTCGAGTTCATGCCCTTGAGTCTTCCGAGCCCGTGACGTCGCAGGTAGGGCGGGGGATCACAGGCTCCGATGCGGTGTCCACGCATCGGCCATGACATCTGTCATGCGGGGGTGCTCGGGGAGCGCCGGCACTGCCCCTCGGCAGCACCGCGACGATGCATCCGCGAAAAGGGTGCGCCGCGTCGTCTCCGACTCGACCATGCCGGGGTCAGGGGGCCCGGAGGGGCCGGAACCTCCGTGAAGCCGAGCCGTCGGTAGAGCGCATGTGCGGCGGGGCTCGTCCCCGCACCGATGCGCAGGCTGAGCGCGGCATGTCCTGCTGCGGCACAGGTCTGCATCGCCGTGGAGATCAGGGCTCCGCCGATGCCGCGGTCGCGATGCTCGGGAGCGACGAACAGGTCGATCACGAAAGGACCGGCGAGGTGCGGATCCCACAGGGACCGGGTCGTGGTCAGAACCGCTCCGGCAGGGTGACCATCGCGGCGGGCGAGCAGGCAGGCGCCGGGCAGCGGCTCTCCGTACTCCCCGGCGAAGGTCGCGGCGATCTCCGCACGAGCCGCTTCGACATCGGCCGCGCCGATCTCCGGCGGATAGGAACGGGCATACAGCTCGGCAAGGGTCTCATGGTCCGCGGAGGTCGTCCGGTGCAGGGAGAGCTCGGGGAGGCCGCGGGGAGGGGCGAGGGAGGATCCGCGAGAGAGGGGGCAGGAGAGCAGGTCGGAAGGCATGGAGGATCCGTTCGTCGATGATTCGAGGGGACCCGGTGGAACGCGGAGTTCCGGCGGGCAGGGTTCTGCACGGCGGGGCAGGTCCGGCGCCTGTGGGACCGGGCGGGTGGGGCCGTGCGCGCAGGCAGCGACAGCGCATCGGATCAGGAACGGGCCATCTGGCGACCGTAGCAGGGACGCTGAAAGTTCTGGAGCCGTACGGCCGAGGGACCGGTTCCATCTCCGGGTCGTGTCGCTGCGGCTCCGGAAGATTCCGGTGCGCCGGTGCCGCCGCGGCGAATTCGGAGGAGCCTGTCCGGACCACGCCGTAGGCTCGGGGACGTGACATCCGAACGCCTCGCAGCCCGCCCGTTCCATGTCGACCTGCGCGGGGTCGTCGACCTGCTGAGCCGCCACATCTACTCGAGCCCGCAGATCTATCTGCGCGAGCTCCTGCAGAACGGGCGTGACGCCGTCCGGGCCCGTCGTGAGCTGGACCCCGCCTCGCCGACGGGTCTGCTCCAGATCGAGCCGGTCCGCGACGGCCGCCCCTTCGTGCTGCGCGACAACGGGGTGGGGCTGACCGCCGCGGAGGCCACGGATCTGCTGGCCACGGTCGGCCGGTCCTCCAAGCGCGACGAGCTGCTGCAGGCCCGCCGCGCCGACTACCTGGGGCAGTTCGGCATCGGGCTGCTCAGCTGCTTCATGGTCGCGGACCGGATCCTCGTGCGCAGCCGCTCCGCGAAAGGCGGACCCGCGATCGAATGGATCGGCGAGGCCAGCGGCTCCTTCCGGATCCGCGAGCTGTCCGACCAGGAGTCCGCGGGGCTGAGCATCGGCACGGAGGTCGTTCTCGAGCCGCGTCCCGAGGACGACGCCCTGCTGGGGCCGGCGCAGGTGCGCGCGCTGGCCCGCCGGTTCGGCCGCTACCTGCCCCTCGCGGTCCGGCTGATCGGCGAGGGCGGCGCCGCGGAGACCCTCACCGAGCGCCCCGCCTTCCTCGACGTCGACCCGCAGGACCCGTCCGAGGAGCTCCTGGCGCTGGGCACGTCCCTGCTGGGCGCCCGTCCGATGGCGGTCATCCCGCTGACCGTGCCCGCCACCGGAACCGAGGGCGTCGCCTTCGTCCTGCCGTACGCGCCGCCGCCGGGCGGTCGTCAGTCCAGCGCCGTGCACCTGGGGCGCATGCTCGTGTCCGAGAAGGTCGACGGCATGCTCCCGGACTGGGCGTTCTTCGTGCGCTGCGTCCTGGACACCGAGGGGCTCACGCCGACCGCCTCTCGCGAGGGCTTCGTCGAGGACCTGCTGCTGGAGCACACGCGGGAGCAGCTCGGGAACGCCGTGCGCTCCTGGGTCCTCGAGCAGGCGGCGCTGCGGCCGTGGAAGTTCGAGGAGTTCCTGGCCGTCCACGAGCTGGCCCTGAAGGCTCTCGCCGTCCATGACGACGAGCTCGCCGGGACCGTCGTGCCCTGGCTGGGCGTCGAGACCTCCGTCGGGCCGATGCGCATCGGGGACCTCGTCCACGAGGTCCCCTCGATCCGCTACACGGACACGCTCGACGAGTTCCGGCAGGTCGCCGCGATCGTCCCGGACGAGTCCCCGGTCGTCAACGGCGGCTACGTCTACGACGCCCCGCTGCTGCGCCGCCTCCCGGACCTCCTGGGCATTCCCGTGACCCGCGTCGGCGTGGGCGAGCTGGTCGACGAGCTGACCCCGCCCTCCCTCGTCGACCGGGCCCGGGCGATGGCTCTCGAGGAGCGGGCCACGGCTGCGCTCGCCGAGGCCGGCTGCACCGTCTCCGTCCGCGGATTCCGGCCCGCGGAGCTGCCGGCTCTGTGCGTCGTGGACCCCGACGTGGTCCGCCGCCTGGACCGGGACGATGCGCAGGAGCAGGCCGCGGGCGGGATCTGGGGCGAGGTCCTGGGCGACGTGAGCTCCCTCATCGCGCAGCGGCGCGCGGGCGAGGAGCGCGAGGCAGGGACCTCCCGGCTGTGCCTGAACTGGGGCAGCCCCCTCGTGCAGCGGCTCTCGCACCTGCGGGACGACCTCGTCTTCGATCGCACCGCGAAGCTCCTGTACGTGCAGGCGCTGCTCGCCTCGCACCGACCGCTGCGCCCCGCGGACCGGCGCATGCTCACCGCCGCCATGAGTGACATGGTGACGCTCAGCGTGGGGATCACCGCAGACCTGGACCAGATCGACGAAGGGGGCGCCGCATGAGCGCATCGGACCGGACCATCGAGGACCTGATCGCACAGGCGGAGGTCCTCCCCATCGGCCCCGAGGAGCGATCCCTCCTCGAGGAGGCCTTCCGCCGCGCGGAGGAGGACGGCGCGGAGGAGCTCGCCTACCGGGCTCGCATGCTGCTCACGTCCTCCCAGTTCATGGCCGGGGACACGGAGGCGATGATCGCGTCCTTCGGCTGGTGCGTGGGCCGCCACGACACCGATCCCGTGCGCTTCCCGATCGATCCCGGCGTCCACACGGACCTGCTGTTCCAGTACAAGTGGATGGCCTCGACCCTCGCGTCCCACAGCGGCTTCCCCCGCGAGCGCATCGCGAGCCTGCACGCGGACATGGAGCGGCGCTACCGAGCGGCCGGAGCGGGCATGAGCGGCGTCCTCCAGTCCCGGCACGAGGCGGCCCTGATGCTGGGGGACGTCGAGGAGGCCGGCCGGCTGATCCGGGAGCGATCGGTCCTCGACCGGGACAGGTACTCGCACTGCGAGGCCTGTGTGAGGGCCGATGACGCCTCCTATGCGGCGCTGACCGGCGACGACGCGACCGCGATCCGGCTGTGGGAGGAGATCCTCGACCAGGATCTCAGCTGCGGCGAGGAGCCGGAGTTCGCGGAGGCCCGGGCGCTGCTCCCGCTGCTGCGTGCCGGCCGGACGGAGGATGCCCTCGCCGCCCACGGGCGCAGCTACCGCGCGGCCCGCGGCAACCCCGACGGCTTCCCGATCATCGCCCGGCACCTCGTGTTCTGCGCCGTCACCGGGAACCTGGCGCGGGGCTTGCAGCTGCTCGAGCGGCACCTGCCTCTGCTGGCCCACGACCCCTACCGCGAGGCCGACCACCTCGAGGGCCTCGCGAGCGCGGCCGTCCTCCTCGAGGGCGTCATCGCGGCAGGCCAGGGCGCCACCCGCGTGCGCGGATCCGATGATCCGACGCTCACCCCGCTGCTGGGCGAGCCCGAGGGGCCGCGCACCGCCCAGGCCCTGTGCGAGGGAGCCTGGGCCGCGGCCGAGGCGATCGCCGCCCGGTTCGATACCCGCAACGGGAACGGCCACATGAGCGGACTCGTGCGCACCAAGCGGGAGCTCGTGGACCTGCACCTGGACGTGCCGCTGGGCGGCGCCGACTTCACGCCCGCCCCCGTCGACCGGTCGGCGCCGACCGATGTGCTCGGCTGGATCGCGCGGGCCCGGATGCACCAGCACGGCCAGGACGGCCCCGCGGCCCGCGCGGCCGTCGCCGAGGGCCTCGCGCTCGCGGCGGCCGAGGACGCGGCAGGCGGCCCGACGCACCTGAGCGCCGTGCTGCACCGGATCCGCGTCCAGCTCCTCGTGCAGGAGGAGCAGGAGCGCGGGACCGGGCGCGCCGCGGAGGACGCCGCGATCGCGGAGCGCGTCGCCGTGCTGCGGGCCTGCGGCCAGGAGGAGCAGGCCCGGATCGAGGAGCGTCTGGGCCGGCTGCTCTTCGGCGGGGCCCGGGCCGAGGACCTGCCGCGGCTCGAGGCCGAGCTCCGGGAAGCCGAGGGACGCGGCGCCCGGTCCATGCTGCTGACCGGCATCGCCGCCCTGCATCTGCGCACCCCGGACGACCTCGCGGAGCCCGACCTCGGCGGCGAGGAGAGCGCACCGGAGCCGGGCCGGCAGGAGGAGCAGGAGATGGAGGCCGCGGCCGCCGCCGAGCGGGTGCTCGCCGCCGCCGAGGCCGCCGCGGCGGCGCTCGATCCCGCGGACCCCGAGCTGCTCGGGATCGGGATCGCGCAGCTGCGCGCCGAGGCCCTCGCGCGCCTGGGCCGGAATGAGGAGGTGCTCGCCGTCGTCGAGCCCGTCCTCGCCGATCCCCGCTACGAGGGCTTCCCACGCTTCGCGCTGCAGGCGCGGGCCGCGCAGATCCGCGGAAGCCGCGGAGAGTACGCCCAGGGGCTCCCGCACGCGGAGGCCATGCTCGCCGACGCGATCCAGGCCGATGATGCCGGGATCCTCGTGCAGGCCGCGCACCTGACCGCCATGCTGCTCCAGGACCTGGAGCGTCCCGAGGATGCCGCGGCCCGGCTCGAGTTCGCGCTGCGCCACGCCGAGCGCGCGGAGATCCCGACGGCCTCGACCCGCTTCCAGCTGGCCCGCCTCCAGCTGGACGGGGGCATGCCGGGCCCGGCGCTCGAGAACCTGGAGACCCTGTATCTCGAGGAGAAGGCCGCTCAGGCCCCGCCCTCGGCGCTCGCGGAGACCGCTCTGCATCTGGGGCGCGCGGCGATGGCCTGCGACGAGCCGGGCATGGCGTATCGGGCATGGGAGGAGGCGACCGATCTCGCCGAGCAGGGCGAGGCGCTCCCGCTGGCGACGGAGGCTGCGCTCTCCCTCGCCTTCCTGCTGCTGCGCTTCGGCGACGCGGACGCGGTCGCCGCCTTCGAACGGGCCGTCGACCTGGCCTCCCGGGTCCCGGAGACGCCGGGTCTGCCCTCCGCGCTGCACGGCCTGGGCCGCGCCCGGTTCGCCGCCGAGGACCCCTCCGCCCTCGAGGACCTGGACCGGGCGATCGCCCGGGCGACCGCCCAGGGACAGGCATGGGTGGCCGCGGACACCCTCGACACGAAGGGGCAGATCCTGGTGGAGACGGGGCAGCTCGAGGCGGGCGTGGCCGCCCTCCTCGGAGCGGCCGACGGCTACGCCGGGCAGGGCGATCTGATCGCGGCCGCGCGCGGCGAGACGATGGCGGCCCGTGCGCTGCAGGCTGCCGAGCGGCCCGAGGAGGCGGCCGCGATCCTGCAGACCTCCCGGGACCGCTTCCCCGCCGGATCGGAGCCCCGTACCGCTATCGGGCTCGAGCTCGCCGAGGTCCTCGAGGAGCTGGGCCGCACGGAGGAGGCCGCGCGGCTGCGCGAGGAGGCCTCCTGAGGCGGCGAGGCGCTCACCGCCCCGGCCGCGATCGGGGCTACGGCGCGCCGGTCAGCGGCGCGAGCCGGAGCTCGTGGAGCACGGTCCCCTCGAGATCCCGGACCGCGATCCGCAGCTGTCCGGGCCCGGCGTCCCCCTCGATACAGGTGGCCTCCTCCGGGGTGTTCCCGCCGCCTGTGACCTGCGCGTACGGGAAGCCGGGGGCCGGATCGACGAGCGCCGGGACATGCGTGTGCCCGGACAGGACGACCTGCGCGCCCCAGGCGACGAGGTGCTCATGCCACAGCTCCCGGCTGGCGCGGCTGAACTCGTCCCACCGCCCGGTCGCGTAATCCTCCTCGCCCAGCTCCTCCTCGACCAGCCAGCGCAACGGCATATGGCAGACCACCAGCCGGTACGGGGCATCAGCGAATCCGGGCTCCCGGATCTGCCGGGACAGCCAGCGGGCCTGCCGTGCCCGGGAGGCGGCGAAGGCGGCCCGCCCCTCGAAGGAGGGGTGGGAGTCGGGCTTGTCCTCGCCGGTGGACAGGACGATCACCGCGAGAGGGCCGATCCGCAGCGCGTAGTAGGGCTGGTCCTGCGGAGTCGCGACGACCTCGGGGAGTCGGTGCGCGAAGGGGCCGCGCACGTCGTGGTTGCCCCAGCTGAAGGCGAGGGGGCGGCCCGCGGTGATGTCGCGGCCGGCGGGGGAGAGGATCGTGGGGACCAGCTGCGCCGGATCCGTCCAGTTGTTGCACACGTCGCCGTTCCAGAACAGGACGTCGGCGCGCGGGGAGCGCTCATCGAGCAGGGCCAGGGTGTCCGGGTGCTGGTGGGTGTCGTTCCACTGCACGAAGCGCGCCGTGTCCGCGGCGGGATCGAGGGTGCGCACCTCCCGCCACGGCGAGGTCTCGCACCGACCGTCGACGGCGGCGCGGGTGCGGGTGCGCAGCAGATGGAGGCGGCCGGGCTCGAGCCCCTCCACGCGCACCCGCAGCACCTCCGCGCCCTGGGGGACGAAGCCGTAGCGGTCCTCGCCGATCAGCAGCGGCTCCGCCCCCGGGGCATCCGCGGGGACGATCTCGACCTGGCCGAGGGCGCGCTCCCGCACCGCCCAGACGACCTCGAAGCCGTCCTCGCGTGGGGCCATCACGACAGGCGGGGAGGCGGTGAGCGGGCGGGTGTCGGCGACCGGTGTCTCCATCGGACCAGCGTAGGGCGAAAGGCGCCCCGGTGAGATGGCGCACGCGCCGCCGCCCGAAGGTGACGTTCTGTGTCACGAAAGGTCGGCATATCGCGGCGGCTCTGTTTCACTTCTAGCTGTGATCACTCTGGACGGCCTGACCAAGGTCTTCCCCGCACCGGACGGGGGAGACCCCGTCGTCGCGCTCGACGGCATCGACCTGACCGTCGACCCCGGCCGCATCCACGGCATCGTGGGGCGTTCGGGCGCCGGGAAGTCCACGCTGATCCGCTGTCTGACCGGCCTCGAGAAGCCCACCCGCGGGCGCGTCGAGGTCGACGGCACGGACATCGCCTCCCTCGAGGGCGCCGCCCTGCGGGCGGCACGACGGAACATCGGCATGGTGTTCCAGCACGCGAACCTGCTCGACTCCCGCACGGCCGCCCGCAACATCGGCCACCCCCTCGAGATCGCGGGCGTGCCGCGGGCGCGCCGCGAGGCCCGGGTCGCGGAGCTCGTCGAGCTCGTCGGACTCCGCGGCCGCGAGAGGAACCACCCCGCCCAGCTGTCCGGCGGGCAGATCCAGCGCGTCGGCATCGCCCGCGGCCTCGCCGCGGAGCCGAAGGTGCTGCTGTGCGACGAGCCCACCAGCGCGCTGGACCCCGGCACCACCCGGCAGATCCTCCGCCTCATCGCCGACCTGCGCGAGCGCCTCGGCATCACCGTCGTGATCATCACCCACGAGATGAGCGTCGTCCGCGAGATCTGCGACGACGTGACGCTGCTGGAGGACGGGCGCGTGCGCCAGAGCGGCTCCCTCCTCGAGGTCGCCGCCGACCCGCACGGCCCGCTGTCCGCGGAGCTGATCCCTCTGCCGCCCGTGCCCACCGGCATCGACGCCACCGTCGTCAACTGCGACTACGGCGATTCGGAGACGCTGCGCACGAGCGAGGACCTGGTGCGCCTGGCCGCGAGCCGCGGCGCCGCGGCGAGCATCGTCGCGGGCACCATCGAGACCATCGGCGGTCGGCAGGTCGGGCGCGTGCAGCTCGCCCTGCGGCCCGCCGGGACCGGCTCCGCCGCGACGGACGGCTCCGGCGCACCGCCCGCCTCGGGCGGCATCGGCCGCGCGCAGCTCGAGGCCCTGCTGGCCGAGCTCGAGGACCGCGGCGTCGTCGCGAGGGAGGTCGTGGCATGAGCGAATGGCTGAGCAACCCGGTGTTCACCACCTGGGACTCGAACACGAGCCTGTGGTCCAACGCCCTCATCACCCTGTACATGACGCTGGCGACGATGGTGCTGACGGTGCTCGTGGGCGTCCCGCTGGGGCTGCTGCTGTTCGAGACCGAGCGCTCGCGCACCCCCTGGGTCCGCTGGGTCAACCGCGTGGTGGGCTTCGTGGTCAACGTGGGACGGTCCTTCCCCTTCATCATCCTGATCATCGCGCTCATGCCCGTGACCCGGGTGATCGTGGGGCGGGTGACCGGCCCGAACGCCGCGATCTTCGCGCTGACCGTCGCCGCCGTTCCGTTCCTCGCGCGGCTGATCGAGATCAACCTCCGGGAGATCCCCGCCGGGAAGATCGAGGCCGTGCAGATGATGGGCGCCAGCCGCTGGCAGCTGATCCGCCAGGTGCTGCTGCCGGAGGCGCTTCCCGGCATCGTCGGCTCCGTCACCACCACCACGATCGCGACCATCGGCTACACGGCCATGGCCGGGGTGGTCGGCGGCAAGGGCCTGGGCGACCTCGCCAACCGCATGGGCTACCAGAGCTACGACGACGTGGTCATGGTCGCGACCGTCGTGCTGCTGATCGCGATCGTGATCGGGGTCCAGGCGCTCGGCTCCGCGGCCGCGCGCGCCGTCGACCATCGCGCCCGCAGCTGACACCCCCGGCCCGCACCTCCCGAACTCGATCCCATCTGCAAGGAGACCTCCATGACCATCCTGAACCGCCGCAGCCTGTTCGCCTCCGGCGCCGGCCTCGCCGCTCTCACCACCCTCGCCGCCTGCGGCGGAGGAGCCGAGGGCCCCGCTGAGGAGAACGGCGTGACCGAGATCCGCGTGGGCGCCTCGCCGAAGCCCCATGCCGAGATCCTCCAGTTCGTCAGCGACAACCTCGCCGAGGCCGCGGGGCTGTCGCTCGTCATCACCCCGTACACGGACTACCAGATCCCCAACCAGGCCCTCGTGGACGGCGACGACGACGCGAACTACTTCCAGACCCCGAACTTCCTGAAGTCCCAGGAGGAGGAGAAGGGCTTCGACCTCCACGCCTTCGCGGGGATCCACATCGAGCCGCTGGGCCTGTACTCGGAGACGCTGAAGAGCATCGACGAGCTGCCCGAGGGCGGCGAGATCGCGATCGCCAACGACCCCGCCAACCGCGGCCGCGGGCTGGGCCTGCTCGCGAGCTACGACATCATCTCCCTCACCGAGGGCGTCGACCTCACGGTCGCGACGACCGCCGATGTCGTCGACAACCCCAAGAATCTGGCGTTCCGTGAGATCGAGGCCGCGCAGATCCCGCGGGCCCTCGGTGACTTCGCCGCGGGCGTCGTCAACGGCAACTACGCCCTCACGGCCGGGATGAACCCGGCGGAGGAGTCGCTCATCCTCGAGAAGGCCGAGGACAGCCCCTACGCGAACATGCTCGTGGTGCGCGCGGCCGATGCCGAGAACCCGGCGCTCGTGAAGCTCGACGAGCTGCTGCACTCCGACGAGGTGCGCACCTTCATCACGGACACGTACACGAACGGTGCGGTGATCCCGGCGTTCTGACGCCGACCGGGGCCGGATGCCGCCCTCGCCTCCGGCCCCGGTCGGGGCCGGAGGCGAGGGCGGCACGGTTCCACGGGACCGATACGGGGACATGACCGTGATATCGGGGTCATGTCCCCGTATTGGTCCCGTGCTTCCGCGAGGGGCCACAGGGCCCGGGACCTCCGTCCCGGGGAGACCCCCGTCGCAGCGACAGAATCAGGGGGTGGGCCCCGCGCGCAGGTGATGTGCAGAAAGCGTGCGGATGCGCACGCTGACCGGGGGAAGCGACGCCAGTCACGCCCCTTTCCCGATACTGTGGCAGGCGGCGACACGCCGGTCGTACCCAGTCCCTTCTCCATGGACGTTCAGGAATGGATCTCACCCTGCCTCTCCCGTCTGATGACGCCTCCCGCACCCCGAGCAGCGGCCGCGAGCCCGCTCGGTCCGGCCGCGTCCTGACGTCCGTGCGTCCGGCGGAGCGGGTCGCCGGCGGGCTGGTCAGGCCGCTCCCCGCGCACCTGCCCGTCCTGTCCCCGACCCCCGTCGACGGCACCGGGCGCGCGCACGGCAAGGCGATCCTGATCGGCGAGCACGCCGTCGTCTACGGCGCGGCCGCGATCGCCCTGCCCGTGCCCAGCGTCGAGGCGATCGCCCAGGTCGAGCTGCTGCCTGCGGGCAGCCCCGGATCCCTCACCAGCCGTCTGCACACCGGCCCGCTCGCCACGGTCCCGGCGGAGCTCATGCCCGTCGCCGCCGCCGTCCACGCCGCCGCGATCGAGGTGGGCCTGGACCCCGACCGCCTGCATGTCCGGATCGACTCGGAGGTCCCGATCGGACGCGGCATGGGCTCGAGCGCCGCGGTCGCCGCGGCCGTCGTCGCGGCCGTCGCCGACGCCGCCGGACGCACCCTCTCCCCGGAGGTCCGCCATGAGCTGATCCAGGAGTCGGAGCGGGTCGCGCACGGCAACCCCAGCGGCCTGGACGCCCGCACCGTCGTCGCCGACGCCCCCGTGCGCTTCCTGCGCCGACGCCCCCAGGGCGCCGTGCCCGTCGGCGCCCCCGTCTCCTTCGTGATCGCCGACTCCGGCGTCTCCGCCTCGACCGCGGTCGCCGTCGCGACCGTCCGTGCCCGCCGTGAGGCGGCGCCCGCCGTGATCGACGGCGTGATCGAGGAGCTCGGGGCGCTCGTCGACCCGGTCGCGGACGCCCTCGCCACCGGCGAGGCCGCCGCCCTGGGCGCGGGCATGACTCGCGCCCACCACCTGCTGCGCGAGATCGGGGTCAGCTCGCCCGTCCTGGACGACCTCGTGGAGGCCGCGCTCGGCGTGGGAGCCGCGGGCGCCAAGCTCACCGGGAGCGGCGGCGGGGGCTGCGTGCTCGCCCTGGCCCGCACCCCCGGGAGCGCCGGTGCCCTCGCCGCCGCGCTGCGTGCGGCGGGAGCGCCGCGCACCTGGACCATGACCCTTCCGAAGACCCCCGACCTCCTGGGAGGCGATGCATGACCATCGAGGCGACGGCGCGCGCGCACCCCAACATGGCGCTCGTGAAGTACTGGGGCAAACGGGACGAGCAGCTCATGCTGCCCTCGACCGGCAGCCTCTCCATGACGCTCGACGAGTTCCCGACCACGACGACGGTGCGTCTGCGCACCGACGGCGGCCCGGATGTCCTCGAGCTGAACGGCGTCGTCGCGGGCGGGGACGCCGCGGCGCGCGTGACCCGCTTCCTGGACCTCGTGCGCGAGCGCGCCGGCTCCGAGGCCCGGGCGATCGTCCGCAGCCGCAACGAGGTCCCGACCGGGGCGGGCCTGGCCTCCTCCGCCTCGGGCTTCGCGGCGCTCGCGACCGCGGCATCGGCCGTCTACGAGCTCCCGCAGGACACCACCTCGCGCAGCCGCCTGGCTCGCCGCGGCTCCGGCTCCGCCTGCCGCTCGATCATCGACCGGATGGCCGTGTGGCATGCCGGCACCGACGACGAGTCCTCCTACGCGGAGCGGATCGACGCCCCAGAGCTCGCCATGGTCGTGGTGGTCCTCGACTCCGGCCGCAAGAAGGTCAGCAGCCGCGAGGCCATGCGCCTGACCGCCGCGACCAGCCCCTTCGCCGCGGCCTGGCGCGAGTCGACCGCGCGGACCCTCGAGGACATGCTCGCGGCCTGCCGCGAGGGCGACGTGACTCGGATCGGCGAGCTCGCGGAGGTCAATGCCCTGCGCATGCATGCGGTGATCCAGTCGACCTCTCCCTCGGTCCGCTATCTCAGCGGCCGCAGCCTCGACGTCTTCGACGGGATCGAGAGCCTGCGCGCTGACGGCATCGGCGTCTGGGGAACGGCCGATGCCGGGCCCAACGTCGTGGCGATCACCCGTCCCGCCGATGCCGCCGCCGTGGCGGAGGCGCTGACCTCGCACGGAGAGGTGCGCGTGGTCCGGCCCGGCCCGGGCGCCCGCCTGCTCGAGGACCCCGCCGACGCGGTCCCCGCCGCGACGGCCGGGAGCGAGGCCCGATGATCGAGAAGCGCGCCCCCGGGAAGCTCTACATCGCCGGCGAGTACGCCGTGGTCGAGCCCGGCCAGCCCGCCGTCCTCGTCGCGGTCGACCGGTTCATCTCCGTGCGGCTCGAGGAGCTCGCGGCCAGCGCCGAGGCCGGGCGGGTCCACTCGAGCGCCTACGGCAAGCTGCCGGTGGTGTGGACGCGCGACGCCGAGGACGCCGGGATCGTCCTCGAGCACACGCCCTACGACTACGTGATCAGCGCGCTGGCCACCCTCGAGGAGCTGCGGCGCACCCGCGGCCTCGCCCCGCGCTACTACGACCTGCACATCTCCACGGAGCTGGACGACACCAGCGGCCGCAAGTTCGGTCTGGGCTCCTCCGCGGCGGTGGTCGTCGCGACCATCGCCGCGATCGACGAGTTCTACGGCCTGGGGCTCACGCGCACCGAGCGCTTCCAGCTCGCGCTGCTCGCGACCGTGCAGGTGTCCCCGCGCGCCTCCGGCGGGGACCTCGCCGCCTCCACCTTCGGCGGCTGGATCCGCTACACCGCGCCTGACCGCGCCGCCCTGCGGGCGCATCTGCGGGCCCACGGCGTCGAGGCGACCCTCGCCCGCGGCCCGTGGGAGCAGTTCTCGATCGCGCATCTGCGCGAGCCGAAGGCGCTCTCGCTCCTGGTCGGCTGGACCGGCTCACCCGCCTCCACCGAGCGCCTCGTGGACGGCGTGACCCGCAGCGACGGCGTGCAGCATGCCCGCGAGGACCAGGACGCGCCTGCGGACGAGCCCGCCGACTATCCCGCCTTCCTCGCCGCGAGCCGCGACTGCCTGGACGCGCTCGTGGCCGCCCTCGCATCGGAGCAGCCCGAGCAGGTGCTCGTCCTGGTCCGCCGGGCCCGGCGTCTGCTGCAGCGCCTCGGCGCGATCTCCGGGATCCTCATCGAGACGCAGAAGCTGCGAGCTCTGTGCGACATCGCCGAATCGGCCGGTGCCGCGGGCAAGCCCTCCGGGGCCGGCGGCGGCGACTGCGGGATCGTGCTCGTCCCGCGCGAGGGCGGCGGCCTGGTCGAGGCCGGGATCGAATCCGCCTGGCGCGAGCAGGGAATCCGTCTGCTGGACCTCGCCGTCCACCCCGCCGAAGGAGAGGCCGATGGCCGCTGAGAACGCCCCCGGCCGTGTCGCCGCCCCGGTCCCGCCCGCGGGGCTTGCCGCCTCCCGCAAGGAGGACCACATCCGCCTGGCCCATGAGCAGCGGCGGGGGCCAGCGGCCCGCAACGACTTCGACGACGTCGAGATCGTCCACCATGCCCTCGACGGCATCGACATCGACGACGTGTCGCTCGAGACGCGCGTCGGCCCGTGGACCTGGTCCGCGCCCCTGTACATCAACGGGATGACCGGTGGCACCGGCACCGCGCACACCGTCAACCGCGCGCTCGCGATCGCGGCCCGCGAGACCGGGGTGCCGATGGCCTCCGGCTCCGTCGGCATCGCCCTGGACGACCCGGCCGCCGCCGCGAGCTTCCGGGTGATCCGCGAGGAGAACCCGGACGGCTTCGTGATGGCGAACATCGGCGCGGGACGCAGCGCCGAGGACGCCCGTCGCGCCGTGGACCTGCTGCAGGCCGACGCCCTCCAGCTGCACCTGAACGCGGTGCAGGAGACGATCATGCCGGAGGGGGAGCGCTCCTTCTCCGGGTGGATGCGCGGCCTCGAGGAGGTCGTCGCGGGGGCGGGCGTGCCCGTCATCGTCAAGGAGGTCGGCTTCGGGCTGTCCGGCCGCACCCTGCGCCGGCTGGCGGAGGCGGGCGTGCAGGTCGCGGACGTCTCCGGCCGGGGCGGCACGAACTTCGCCCGCATCGAGGCGGCCCGTCGCAGCGATGACGTCTCCTACCTCGGCACCTTCGGCCAGTCGGCGGTCGCATGCCTGCTCGAGGCACCGGCCGAGGGACCCGACCTGCTCGCCTCCGGCGGGGTGCGCACCCCGTTGGACGCGGTGCGCTCCTACGCGCTCGGCGCCCGCGCCGCCGGGGTCGCCGGACCGTTCCTCACGGTCGCCCTCGAGGGCGGCGCCGAAGGAGCCGTCGACGAGATCACGGCATGGCTGGCCCGCATCGCCGAGCTGCTCGCCCTGGTCGGAGCGCGCAGCGCGCAGGAGGCGCTCAGCACCGACGTCCTCGTCCGCGGCGCCGCCCGCGAGGGCGCCCAGCTGCGCGGCATCGACCTGACCGCCCTGACCCATCGGACCGACTCCCGCCCCCTGGGCTCCGGGGCCGTCCCCTCGTCCCGCCCCGACGGGACCGACACGGAGGAAGCATGAGCACCAGCAGCCCGCTCGACGTCCGGATCCCCTCCCGCTGGGTGGGGCCGCTGCGCATCAGCGGCAATGCGATCGACGACTCCGTCGAGGTGCCGCTGGCGACCTACGAGTCGCCGCTGTGGCCCTCGGTGGGACGCGGCGCCCGCGTCTCCCGCATGATCGAGGGCGGCATCCGCGCGACCCTGATCGACGCCCGCATGGCCCGGTCGAGCCTGTTTGTCGCCCCCGATGCGGCGGCCGCGCACCTCGCCGAGCAGGCCCTCCATGCCCGGGAGCCGGAGCTGGCGGAGGTCGTCGCCTCCACGAGCCGCTTCGCCCGGCTGATCGACCTGCACACCGAGATCGTCGGCAATCTGCTGTTCGTGCGCTTCGCGCTGTTCACGGGCGACGCCTCCGGCCACAACATGGTCACGAACGCCGCGGAGGCGCTGCAGGCGGAGATCCTCTCCTGGGGCCTCGACCTCGAGTACGGCTCGATCAGCGGCAACTACTGCACCGACAAGAAGCCCAGCGCCGTCAACGGCGACCTGGGGCGCGGCCGCCGCGTGGTCGCCGACATCCTCATCCCGCACGAGGTCCTCGAGGGGACCCTGCGCACCGATGCGGGGCGCATGGTGGATCTGGTGGTGCGCAAGAACCTGGTGGGCGGCACGATCGCGGGCTCGCTGCGCTCGGCGAACGCGCACTACGCCAACATGCTGCTGGCGATCTACCTCGCCACCGGACAGGATGCCGCGAACATCGTCGAGGGCTCGCAGGGCATCACCTATGCGGAGGAGCGAGAGGAGGGCCTGTACTTCTCGTGCAGCCTTCCGCACCTGATCGTCGGCACCGTCGGCAACGGCAAGCATCTCTCGCACGTGGACGAGGCCCTCGAGGCCATGGGCTGCCGCGAGGAGCGGGAGCCGGGGGCGAACGCGAACCGTCTCGCCGCGATCATCGCCGCGACCGTGCTGTGCGGCGAGCTGTCGCTGCTGGCGGCGCAGACCAACCAGGGGGAGCTGATGCGCGCCCACCGGTCGATGGAGCGCGGCCGCGGGTCCGCCACCCAGCGACCCGCCGGGACCACGGGGGAGGAGCGGGCATGAGCACCGCCGGCATCCACGACCTCGAGCTCGCCACCACCCATCACGTGCTGGACATGGCCGATCTCGCCGCGGCCCGCGGGGTCGACCCGAACAAGTACCTGGTCGGCATCGGCCAGTCGCGCATGAGCGTGCCCGCCCCGGACGAGGACGTCGTGACGATGGCGGCGACCGCGGCCTCCCGGCTGCTGGAGCGCCACGGCACGGAGGACCTGCGGGCCCTGCTGGTGGCGACGGAGACGGGCGTGGACCAGTCCAAGGCCGTGGCGACCTTCGTCCACGGGATGCTGGGCCTGCCCAGCTCGGTGCGTTCGGTCGAGCTCAAGCAGGCCTGCTACGGCGGCACCGCCGCCCTGCAGATGGCCCTCGGCATCGTCGCCCGGGAGCCCTCCGCGAGGGTGCTCGTGATCAGCACGGACGTGGCCCGCTACGCGCTGGGGACGCCGGGGGAGCCCACCCAGGGCGCCGCCGCCGTGGCCATGCTCGTGACCGCGGAACCGGCGCTGCTCGCGATCGAGCCGGTCTCGGGACTGGCGACCATCGACGTCGACGACTTCTGGCGCCCCAACGACTCGACCACCGCGGTCGTCGACGGCGCCCTGTCCATGGGCGCCTACCAGAACTCGCTCACCGCCGCATGGGACGACTTCGCCGCCCGCGGCGGCGCGCCGATCGAGCAGATCGACCGCTTCGTGCACCATCAGCCGTTCACGAAGATGGCCCGCAAGGCGCACATGACCCTGGCACGGCACACCGGCGTGCGCCTGTCCGGCGCGCAGATGGAGAGCGGGCTCGCCTACAACCGCGAGCTCGGTAACTCCTACACGGCCTCGCTGTACGTGGCCCTGGCCTCGCTCCTGGACGCGGAGGACGACCTCGCCGGGAAGCGGGTGGGCCTGTTCAGCTACGGCTCCGGCAGCGTCGGCGAGTTCTTCACCGGCATCGTGGGGGAGGACTATCTCGCGGTGCGCCGCCCGGAGGCGGATCGCGCCGTGATCGAGGACCGCGTCCCGGTCGGGGTCGAGGAGTACATGGCCCTGCACCGGCGCGTCCTGTCCAGCGAGGAGGACGCGGAGACGCCCCGCGTCACCCGTGCGCCCTTCCGCTTCGCCGGCATCCAGGGCCGTGCCCGCCGGTACGAGGCGACCGGACGCTAGAGCCGCGCGCCGGTCCGGGAGCATCTCCTCCGCATGGGGGAGGACGGCTGCGCGGGCCGCCGGTAGCGTGGACCCATGGCAGCGCCACGCGGCTCGAGCGGACAGGTCGTGCGGGACGGGGCTCCGATCGAGGCTCCCGCGCGGCATCGTCCTGCGGTCAGGGCGATCGCCTGGGCGATGCCGGTCGCATCCCTCCTCGTGATGGCGGGCGCGCTGTGGACGTCCGGGGTGGGTGGCTGGTGGTCCACGACGCTGCATGTGCCTCTGGCGGTCATCTATATCGGCAGCGCGGGCCTGACCGCCCTCGGCTGGATCGCGGCGATGGCCGTGCCCTGCCGCTGGGCGGGACGCGTGAACGTCACCCTGGGCCTGATCGCCCTCGTCTCGGCTCTGCTCGTCTTCCTGGGCTGAGGTCGTCCCTGCGTCGCGCCCCGTCGTCCCTGCGGTACGACCCCGTCGTCTTCGCGGGCAGGGGACCGCGGTGGTCCGCAGGGGGATCCGGATCGACGCGATGCGAGCCCGCCGTGGCACATCGGGGCAGGCTGGGGCCGGGCCCTCGTCCCGCTTCGAATGACCGTCGTCGTGTCAGAATGCTGCACGTCCGCTATGGCTGACCGCAGGGGGAGCAGAACCGGGTTGCTGTGTCTCCACGGCGGTCAGCGCTTCATCGTGGCGGCGATCGGGGCGTGGGGCCGGGGGCGCGGCCGCTTCATCTCGACGCGCGCGTCCTCAGCTCCGCGAGCCATGCCCGCACCTGGTCGTCGTCATGCAGGTAACCGCCGTTCGGGCCGGCGGGGAGGTCGATCCCGTGGAGGAGGGACAGCGCCCACCAGGAGAGGTCGTCCCAGACGATCCCGTCGTCCATGACCCACCTCGCCGCCCAGCGGTCGGCCTCGTGCCTGGAGAGCCGACCTGCGACGAGCTCCGCGAAGCGCTCCTCGATCTCGTCCAGGGTCGGCCGGTCGCGGGCATCCACGCCGCCACGGTACCGAACGGTGGTCATCTCGCCAAGGCTCCGTCGCAGCCCGGGACCTGGGTCAGAGGAGCTCCACGGCGCCGATCTGGTCGAGCAGCCAGGCGAGCTCATCGGCTCGCTGCTCCCACTTGGCGTAGCGGCCCGAGCGCCCGCCGTGTCCGGCGACCATCTCGCAGCGGAACACGATCGGCCGCTCCTCCTGGTCGGAGGTGACGGTCTCGCGCAGGCGGGCCACCCACTTCGCGGGCTCGACGAAGAACACGCGCGTGTCGTTGAGCGAGGTGGAGGCGAAGACCGCCGGGTACGGGATAGCCCGCACGTTCTCGTACGGCGTGTACGTCTTCATGTACGCGTACACCTCGGGATCGTGCAGCGGATCGCCCCACTCCTCCCATTCGCCGACGGTCAGCGGCAGGCTCGGGTCGAGGATCGTGGTGAGCGCGTCGACGAAGGGGACCCCCGCGATGATCGCGCGGAACGTCTCCGGGGCCAGGTTCGCGACCGCCCCCATGAGCAGGCCGCCTGCGCTGCGGCCCTCCGCGGACAGCCGCTCCGGCGAGACCCAGCCCTCGGCGATGAGGTGCCGTCCCGCGGCGACGAAGTCGGTGAAGGTGTTCTTCTTCTCGAGCAGCTTCCCGTGCTCGTACCAGGGCCGGCCCATCTCGCCGCCGCCGCGGATGTGCGCGATCGCGAGGACCACCCCGCGGTCCAGCAGCGACAGGCGGGTCGCGACGAAGGACGGGTCGATCGAGACCTCGTAGGAGCCGTAGCCGTAGAGGTAGCCGGGGTTCGTGCCGTCGGAGGCGACCTCGCGCCGCATCGCCATGGACAGCGGGATCCGGGTGCCGTCCTCGGCGGTGGCCCACGCGCGGCGCTCGACGTACAGCGAGGGGTCGTAGCCGGGGACCGGGGTCACCCGCAGCACGGTCCGCTCACCGCTGCCGAGGTCCGCCTGGGCGACCGTGGGCGGGGTCAGGAGGCTCGTCAGCTGGTAGCGGATCGCATCCTGGTCCCAGCCGGGGTTCTCGAGCATCCATACGGAGTCGAGCTCGCCGCCGTGGGAGATGTCCCAGGCCCCGTCGACGTCCCAGCCGCCGGCGCCGCGGGGGATGACCCGCACGGTCGCGAGGCCTCCGGAGCGCAGCTCGAGCACGGCCGCGCGGGCGAAGGCGTCGACGCTCTCGAAGCGCTCCCCCTCGCCTGCGGCGAGGATCGTCGTCCACGAGGCGGGGTCCTCGAGGGAGGCGGTCGCGAGCGCGAATCCCTCATGGCCGTCGTTGTGGACGACCAGCAGATGGTCGCCGGCGTGCTCGAGCGTGTACTCGACGCCGGGGCGGCGCCCGCCCGCGGGGACGGGGGCGGAGGTCGGATCGGCGAGGTCCAGCAGCCAGCCCTCGCTCGTCGTGGTCGAGCCGGACTGGATGACCAGCGTGGACTGGTCCCGGGAGGACTCGAAGCCGATGCTGAAGCGCTCGTCGGTCTCCTCGAGGACCAGCTGGTCCTGGGCGGCGGGGGAGCCGATGCGGTGCCGCCAGATCTGGTGCTGGCGCCACGCGTCGTCGACGCGGGCGTAGAACAACCACTCCTGATCGGCCGAGAAGGCGAGCCCGTAGCCGATCCCGGTGACGGCCTCGTCGATCACCTCGCCGCTGCCGAGGTCCGTGACCACGAGCGAGAACCGTTCGTCCCCGGCCACGTCGACGGCGTAGGCGAGGAGGTCATGGCGCGGGGAGGGACGCAGAGCGCCGAGGGAGAAGAACTCGTGCCCCTGTGCCTGGGCCTGCGCGTCGAGGATGACCTGCTCCCCGGGGAGCAGCGTCCCCGGCTCGATCTGCGGCACGCCGCCGGGGCCGCGGGGGACGTCGGCAGCATCGGGCAGGCGGGTGAAGCACGGGTAGTCCAGGCCCTCGGTGGTGCGGGTGATGTACCACCAGTCGCCGCGTCGCACGGGCACGGACAGGTCCGTCTCCTGCGTGTGCCCCACGAACTCGGCGACGAGCTTCTCACGCAGCGGCGCAAGATGCGCGGTGCGCGCGTCGGCGTAGGCGTTCTCCGCCTCCAGGTGCGCGATGACCTGCAGGTCCTCCTTGTCGCGCAGCCACTCGTAGGGGTCGGTGACGGTGTCGCCGTGGAAGGTCCGCTCGGTGGGGCGGCGGGCGGGCTGGGGCGCCGGTGCGGTGTTCTCGCGGGTCATGGACCGAGCCTATCGGGCCCGGCAGGGTCCTCCCGCGTCGTCCTGCGGGGCGCCTCGTTCCTCGGTGCTCCTCCGGCCGTCGCACGCCCGATCAGTCTGTGCCGTCTGCCTGATCGACCGTGCGTCGTCCTGCGGGGCGCCTCGTTCCTCGGTGCTCCTCCGGCCGTCGCACGCCCGATCAGGCGGGATCCCCCTGCGGGTTCTGGTCGGCGAGGAAGGCGTCCGGCCCCTCCTGCGCGGCCTGCGGAGGCATGAAGAGGAATCCGAGCGCATTGCCGTCGGGATCGTCGAGGTCCCGCGAGTACATGAATCCCAGGTCCTGGGGCGGGCGCGGCTCCGTGCCGCCGGCGGCGAGCCCGCGGGCGAGGATCTCGTCGACGGCCTCGCGCGAGTCGCGGCTGAAGGAGACGGAGGTCTGGAGGGACTGCCTGGGGTCGATGATCGGCTTGTCGGTGAACGTCGCGAGGTACTCGCGGGTGAGGACCATGAAGAAGATGTCCTCGCTCCATACGACGCATGCGGCGTTCTCGTCCGTGAACAGGGGGTTGATCTGGCAGCCGAGGGCTGTGTAGAACGCCTTGCTGCGCTCGAGGTCGGTGGTGGGGAGATTGACGAAGACCTGGGTGGACATGCCGGCTCCTGTGTCGATGTCCAGGGTGACGTTCCGTCCGGGTGGACAGACCAAGACTCGAGAGCGGCGAGCGGATCTGTCAAGGGCGGGCGAACATCCATCCGCGAAGATCGATGCGCTCGGAGTCCGAGCGCGGCGGTCGGCGGCCGTCTACAGTGAGCGCAGCGCGGTGCACACGGACGTGCGCCGGTGCGCTGATGCGCGATGACGCGCATCGTCCCCCGGGCGGTCCTCCCTCGTCCCGGGATCTGAGGGGAGTCGGCATGCCACCACGCGTCACGATCACCGACATCGCCCGCGAGGCGGGTGTCTCCAAGACGGCCGTCTCGCTCGCCCTGAACGACAAGCCCGGCGTCAGCGAGGACACCCGGATGCGGGTGCGGGAGGTCGCCGGACGCCTCGCCTGGAGGCCGCACTATGCGGCCCGGGCCCTGTCCCGCTCGCGGACCGGCGCCTTCGGCATGGCGCTGGCCCGCAGCGCGGAGACCGTCGGCGCGGAGAGCTTCTTCATGTCCCTCTTCGCGGGGATCGAGCGGCGCCTGGCCGATCACGACCGGGCGCTCCTGCTGCAGCTCGTGGACGATCCCGCGCACGAGACGCAGGTCGTCGAGCAGTGGGCGGGGGAGCACCGCGTCGACGGGGTGATGCTCATCGACCTGCGTCTCGAGGACCCGCGCATCCCGGCGCTGGCCCGGCTCGACCTGCCGACGGCGGCGATCGCGCCCGAGCCGCTCGGGCGGGGGATCTCGACGCTGGTGACCGATGACTGCGGCCGCATGCGGCTGCTCCTGGAGCATCTGCTGGCGCAGGGGCATCGGAGCATCCGGTACCTGAGCGGGCCGGAGGAGTTCCTGCACGTGCGGAACCGGACCGCGGCCTTCCGCAGGATGCTCGCCGAGGCGGGCGGACGCGCACAGGTGCGGGTCACCGACTACTCGGTGCGGGCCGCGCGCGCCCTCGCCGCGGAGTTCGCCGAGGAGGGCGTCCGGGAGCCGGAGCGCCGGCCCACGGCCGTCGTCTGCGACAACGATCTGCTCGCGGTCCGGCTCATGGTCGAGCTGCCGCACGTGGGGGTGCGGGTGCCGCGCGATCTGGCGGTCGCCGCGATGGAGGACTCGCTGCTGTGCACGCTCACGTCCCCGCCCGTGACGGCGCTCGGCCGGGACATCGCCGCGGACGGGAGCCGGCTCGTGGACCTGCTCGCCCAGAGCGTGGAAGGACCGGCGGTCGATGCCGCCGCTGGTCCGAGCACGGTCCTGGTCCGCGAGAGCACCGCGCAGCGGCCCCAAGAAGTGACCGCTGGAAGGTGAACCGGTTCATATCGTGACCACTTCGTGATTCGCCGGTGGTGGTGGGATCCCGGGTCGGATGCTTCAATCCGAGTACGGATCAGTGCAGATCCGATGCTCCAACGGGGGAGCGCACACAGAGAGGCAGTCCAGACATGACTGAGCTCGTTTCGCGTCATCGCGACGATCGTCCGGAGGCTCCGCGCGGATCCTCGCGCCGCGCCTTCATGGCTGCGACCGGAGCCGTCGGCGGTGCCGCGGCCCTCGCGGCCTGCGGCGGCAAGGACGGCGGCAGCGGCGGCACCGCCACCGGAGACATGGTCGGCATCGGCAACAACGGCAAGGCCGGCGCAGGACGGAAGGGCGACGCAGCGGACCAGCTGTTCATCGCCGGCTTCCAGTGGAGCCCGCCCACCAACTACAACACCTTCGCCGCCGCTCCGGCCTGGCCCGCCGCGTCCAACGTCGCGCAGTACGTGTTCGAGACCGCCGTGCGCTTCAACATCATCACCGGCGAGATCCTCCCGGGTCTGACGACGCACGAGGTCAACGGCACCGAGTCGATCACCCTCACCCTCCAGGAGGGCGTCAGCTGGCACGACGGCTCCGAGTTCACGGTCGACGACATCCTCTACACCTTCGAGCTGGGCAAGATCGACCCGAGCCTCGCGATCGCCTCCATCTGGCAGGACGTCGACGAGATGACCGCCGACGGCAACAAGATCTCCATCGCGATCAACCAGGAGCGCAAGAACGTGGGCGCCGTGCTCATGCAGCTCTCGCAGCAGTTCATCGTCAACAAGGCGATCTACTCCAAGGCCGCGGAGGAGACCGGGAACAAGCTCGCCACCTGGGAGACGACCGAGGCGATCGGCACCGGCCCCTTCACCCTCGAGAAGTTCGACCAGACCCAGATCATCCTCGCCCGCTACGAGGAGTACTGGGGCAAGTCGTTCTACGGGAACCTCCCGCCGATGACGAAGATCATCCACCCGATCTTCAAGTCGAACGAGGACGGCAACATCAAGTTCCAGAACGGCGAGCTGGACGTCATGCAGCAGTTCATCCCGCAGATCTCGAAGATGTGGGAGTCCGGCAAGCCGGTCGGCACCTATCTGCAGGACGCCCCCTACTTCATCCCCGGGTCCATGCCGATGTTCATGATGAACACGACCCTGCCGGGCCTGGACGATGCCAAGGTGCGCAAGGCCCTCGCCTGGGCCGTCGACTACGCCTCGATCGCCGAGACCGCCATGTCCGGCTACTCCTCCCAGGTCATGGCCTCGCTGATCATCCCCGGCGGTGCCGAGGACGCATGGTTCGACAAGGCCAAGGCCGAGGCCGACGGCTGGTCGTTCGACGCCGCCAAGGCGGAGGAGCTCCTCCAGGAGGCCGGCTACGCGAAGGGATCGGACGGGTTCTACGCCAAGGACGGCAAGAAGCTGGGGCCCTGGAAGCTCATCTGCCCGCAGGGCTGGACCGACTGGAACGCGGCTCTCGAGATCGTGGCCAAGAACTTCCAGGCGATCGGCGTGGACGCCTCCACGAACTTCCCGCAGCAGGCCCAGGTGACGACCTCCATCCAGAACGGCGACTTCGAGATGGCCCTCTGGTCTGTCTCGGGCACCAACCCCGCGACCCCCTGGCAGCGCTTCTCCGACGTCATGACCAACGTCGACGTGCCCCCGGTGGGGCAGGCCGCCTTCCGCAACTACGGTCGCTGGAAGAACGACAAGGTCAACGACATGCTCGACGCCGCCGCCGCGGCGCCGGACGACGCCGCGAAGAAGGAGGCGCTCACCGCGCTGGACGATCTCTACCGCGCCGAGGTCCCGGCCTTCCCGCTCATGTACCGTCCGGACGAGTTCTTCGAGTTCAACGCGTCGAACTGGTACAACTTCCCGACCGAGGACAACGACTACGCGCCGCCGGCCTTCCGCGCCGCGGGCAACGAGTGGATCTTCCAGATCAAGAAGATCGGTTCCTGAGGCGACGCGATGAAGCTCGGACGCTACATCGCCACGAAGACGGCATGGTACGTCGTGGCACTGCTCGCGGCAGTGGGGCTCAACTTCCTGCTGCCGCGGCTGGTGCCCGGCAATCCCGTCGACGTCATCGTCTCGAACCTCGCCCGCGGCGGCTCGATCACCGGTGAGCAGCAGAAGCAGATCTACGACGGATTCGCCAAGGAGTTCGGCCTCGATCAGCCCCTGTGGCAGCAGTTCTTCACCTACCTCGGGAACGTGTTCCGGGGCGATCTGGGAACCTCCTTCGCCTCGTACCCGGCCTCCGTCAACGACCTGCTCGCCGACGCCCTGCCCTGGTCGATCGCCGTGCAGCTGCCCGCGATCCTCATCGGCTGGGTGCTCGGCAACCTGGTGGGCGCGATCGCGGCCTTCCGCGGCGGCAACTGGGATCGCAGCGTGTTCACCAGCGCGCTGTTCCTGTCCTCGATGCCGTACTACTGCCTGTCCATCCTGCTGCTGTACGGCCTCGCCGTCGTGGCAGGGGTCTTCCCCGTGGGCGGCGCCTACTCGCTGGGCATGACCCCGGAGTGGAGCTTCGAGTTCCTCTCCGACGCGCTCAGCTACTACTGGCTGCCGTTCCTCTCGCTGGTCGTCGTGTTCATCGGCGGCCAGGCCGTCGGCATGCGCTCGATGGCGATCTACGAGCTGGGCGGCGACTACGTGAACTATGCGCGGGCCATGGGCATCGGCGACAACAAGATCACCCAGTACATCTTCCGCAACGCGATGCTTCCGCAGATCACGGGTCTGGCGCTCTCGATCGGCACGCTCGTGGGCGGCGCGCTCATCACCGAGCTGGTCTTCAGCTACCCGGGCGTGGGCACGCTCCTGTTCGCCGCGATCACCGGGAACGACTATCCCGTGATCCAGGCGATCACGCTGATCATCACGGTGGCCGTGCTGCTCGCGAACTACTGCGTGGAGATCGTCTACGGCATCGTCGACCCGCGCATCCGCGCTGCACAGTCCGGGGAGAAGTGACATGACCGCAGAGATGGCAACCCTCAGCGATCCCAAGAAGGCGTCGCTGCTGACCCGGCTGAACCCGCTGCGGACGATGAACCTGTCGGCCCGGTTCTACGTGGCCCTCGTGATCGTCGTGATCGTCGTCCTGCTGGGCCTGGCCGGCTTCGTGTATCCCACGAGCTCCGGCGAGAAGGTCGGCTCCCTGTACGACGCCCCGGGCAACGGACTGCTGCTGGGCACCGACAACTTCGGCCACGACGTGCTGGCCGTGCTCATGGCCGGCACCCGCACCTCGCTGATCATCGGCCTGGTTGCAGGCACGGTCGCGACCACCATCGGGGTGGGGATCGGTCTGCTCGCCGGCTTCGTCGGCGGCTGGCTCGAGGAGCTCCTCATGGGCGTCACCAACGTGGTGCTCGCGATCCCCTCGATCATCGTGCTGATCCTGATCTCGATCTCGATCCCCCAGAGCACCATCTGGTCGCTCGCGATCGTCATCGGCATCACCTCATGGCCGTGGACGGCCCGTGCCGTGCGCGCCCAGGCGTCCTCCGTCGCGACCCGCGAGCACATCGACGTGGCCCGGCTCTCCGGCGCCCGGCTGCCGGAGATCCTCGTCAAGGACGTGCTGCCCTACATCCTGTCCTACACGGTCATGGCCTTCGTGCTGCAGGTCTCGGGCGCGATCCTCGCCGAATCCGCCCTGTCCATGCTGGGCCTGGGCCCGGCCGGAGCGGACTCCCTGGGCATCCAGCTGCACTGGGCGCTCGCCTTCCAGGCCGTCGCGAGCGGCGCCTGGTGGGCGTTCCTCCCCCCGACGATCGTGCTGACCCTCGTCTCCTTCGGCTTCCTGCTGCTGCAGGCCAGCCTCGACGAGGTGTTCAACCCGAGGCTCCGGCGCGGCAAGAAGAAGCAGATGAAGAAGGCGGCCGCACGGCGCGCCGCGGAGGCCAAGGCCCTCGCGGCCACGGCGCGGACCGCGATCGGCACCACCCGCAGCACGGCAGGAGACAGCGCATGACCGCCGCGTCCGCCCCGCAGCCCGGGGCAGGCCCGGGCATCCTCGCCCGCGCCTCGAACATCCGCTGCGTCTACGGAGGCGGGGAGCAGGACTTCACCGCCGTCCATGACGTGTCCCTCGAGCTGAACGAAGGGGAGATCATCGGCCTCGCCGGCGAGTCCGGGTGCGGGAAGACCACGCTCGGCAACGCGCTCGCGATGATCGCGACGCCGCCGCTGTACGTGCTCTCCGGAAGCCTCGAGATCGACGGGAAGGTCATCGACCTCGCAACGCTGAACGCGGCCGATGTGCGGGCGCATCGGCCCTACCGCGGCAAGACCGTGTCCATGCTCCCGCAGGGCGCCATGAACGCGATCAGCCCCACGGTCCGGATCCGCAGCCTCGTCGTGGACGTCATGCGCGCCCACGACAAGAACGCGAACAAGGACGAGGCCCTCGACCTCGCCCGGGACCGGCTGAAGATGCTGGAGATGCCGGTGCGGGTGCTGGACTCGTACGCCCATCAGCTCTCCGGCGGCATGAAGCAGCGCGTCATCACGGTGATCTCCACGCTGCTGAACCCGCGCCTGCTCATAGCCGATGAGCCGACCTCCGCCCTGGACGTGTCCAGCCAGCGCATGCTCGTGGAGATGCTGCTGGCCATGGTCGAGCAGCGGATCATGTCGGGCGTCGTCTTCGTGACCCACGACCTGCCGGTGCTCTCCCAGATCTCCGACAAGCTCGCGATCATGAACAAGGGCGAGATCGTGGAGATGGGCCCGACCGCCCAGCTCGTCGAGGACCCGCAGCACCCCTACACCGAGAAGCTGCTCGGCGCGGTGCTCGATCCGACGGCGGAGACCCGCCGCAAGGGCAAGGAATGGCTGAAGGGGAGCTCGGGCCTGGTCCGTCCCTCCTCGACCGAAGGAGCGAAGCCGTGAACGAGCAGACCCCTGGACGGCGTGCGGCGGAGGTCCCCGCGGGGACCTCCGGCGGGATCGTCGTCTCCGAGGACGGCATGATCTCCCACAGCGCCCCCGATGACGGAGAGGCGGTGCTGGCCTGCGAGAAGGTCAACAAGGTGTTCTCCGTGGCGGGGAACAAGGTCCACGCCGTGCAGGACGTGAGCCTCCAGTTCACCGCGGGGAAGGTCCTCGCCGTCGTGGGCGAGTCCGGCTCCGGCAAGTCCACGCTCGCCCGGATGCTGCTGCGGCTCATGCCGGTCACCTCCGGCACGATCACCTTCCGCGGGCAGGACGTCACCCATATCAAGGGCGCGGAGCTGCGCAAGTACTGGACGGAGGTGCAGGCCGTCTTCCAGGACCCCTTCGCCTCCTTCAACCAGTTCTTCACGGTCGGCTCCCTGCTGCGGCGCAGCCTCAAGCTCGCCTCGGTCCCGCGGGACGAGGCGGACGCCCTCATCGAGGAATGCCTGGGCTACGTCGGGCTCACACCGAAGGAGGCGCTGCACAAGTACCCGCACCAGATGTCGGGCGGGCAGCGCCAGCGGATCATGGTCGCGCGGGCGCTCATGATGCGCCCCAAGGTGCTGCTGGCCGATGAGGCGACCTCGATGCTCGACGCCTCGCTGCGCGTCAACGTCCTGAACGTGCTGCACGATCTGAAGGCCGATCTGGGCCTGACGGTCCTGTTCATCACCCACGACATCGGCCAGGCCACGTACCTGGCGGACCGGGTCGCGGTGATGGAGCACGGGAAGGTCGTCGAGCGCGGCGCCACCGAGGAGGTCATCTTCGATCCCCAGGCGGAGTACACGCGCCGGCTGCTCGCGGACGTCCCGGACCTCCGCGGCAGCCTCAAGCACCGCTGAGCCGATGCCGCCGGGCCCGGAGCGGCACGCGGCGGTCACCCCCGGCGGCCCGGGCGGCGCGCTCCCTGCATGAGCGGGGGCGCGCCGCCCGGGCCGTCCGCGTTCCGGTCGCAGATCGGAGACTTCTGGAGCCAGTCGGCCGTGACTCGGGCGAGCACGCGCTTTCCCGCACTGAGGCTCCAGAAGTCTTCGGCGCGCGAGCGGGTCCGACACGGACGACGCGGGGGAGTGGGTGGTGGTGTGCGTGCAGCGCGGGCGTGCCGCCGGATCCGTCGGGGCACGCCGGGCCGAGGCCCGTCGCGGATCCCGCTGCACCGGCCTGCCGGAGGTGAGAGAGTACGGGAAGGACCCGCCGCAGGTGACGGCGCGGCCCGGGCGCGGCGTCGCGGACGCCGCTGCCGTCGGCCAGGCGGGCCGGGCCCGCCGGAGCATCGCGAGGAGACATGCCCATGCGGACCCTGCGACCGGGCCAGCGGACCGTCGTCATGATCGGCGGACCTGAACTGGCCGAGCCGGAGATCGTCTTCGAGACCGACGAGATCCTGCTCGAAGCCCCGAACTGGACCGCCGGGGGACGGCTGCTCCTGAACGGCGAGGGGCGGCTGTTCTCCCTCGACCTCCCGCCCGTGGCCGATTGCGGAGAGGGAGCGGCTCCGACGGCTCCCGCTCCTGCGGCCGAGGCCGCTGCGGGTTCCCCACGGGGTGCGGAGGTCCGGACGGGGCCGCGGCTGCGGGAGATCCCTTTCGACGGCCTGCCGCCCATCAACAACGACCACGTCCTGCACCCGGACGGGGCGCACATCTACATGTCCGCCGCCGACGGGCAGATCCATCGCGGGCGTCTGGACGGCGGCCCGGTCGAGGCGGTGACCACCGGTGAGGGCGGGCACTTCCTGCACGGCATCTCCCCGGACGGGGCGCTGCTCGCCTACGTCGACGTGGACACGCACTGGCAGGGCAGGCTCGTCGTCCAGGATCTCGCCACGGGGGAGCGGGCGCACGTGCCGACCGGCACCGGTCACGTCGACGGCCCCGAGTGGACGCCTGACGGCCGCTGGCTCCTCTGCTCCAGCGAGGCCTTCACGAGCGCGCCCGGGCACGCGCAGATCACCCGGGTGCCGGCCCCGGGCAGGATCGGAGACGGCGCTGGAGCGCGGCACGCGGGGGCGGGGATGCGAGAGCCCGCAGCGGACGGGCCCGAGCACGTCCTCATCAGCGGCACCGTCGACTGGTTCCCCCATCCCTCCCCGGATGGCCGCTGGGCGAGCTATCTGACGTATCCGCCGGGCACCCTGGGGCACCCCGAGGACCGCGAGGTGGTGGTGAAGCTCGTCGAGCTGCCGGACTGGTCGCGGCCCGTGCGCGCGTACGCGATTCCCGGGGGCCAGGGCACCATCAACGTCAACAGCTGGGCACCCGCCTCGGACCGGTTCGCCTTCGTGTCCTACCCCATCGGCTGAGAAGGGCCCCGGGTCCGCTGCGCTCACCTGCAGGTTCTGATCGAACGTGGCAGATTGCACAGTAAATGCGTCACATCTGGTCACTGGGAACATTCTGTGGGCGGTAGCCTCACGTCTGTCCCGTGACGCAGACCCCGTGTCACAGCAGCTCCCCACACCCGCGGCCGCACCCGGTGGCGCCCGCTCCGCGAAACCCGCACTCGGAGGTATCGATGAAGTTCTTCCAACGACTCGGCAGATCGCTCATGCTGCCGGTCGCCGTCCTGCCGGTCGCCGCGATCCTCTCCGGCATCGGCTACTGGATCACGACCGCCACCGGCGACCAGAGCAACGTCGTCGCGGTGTTCCTCTCCGCCGCGGGCGGGGCGCTCCTGGACAACATGCCCGTCCTGTTCGCGCTCGGCGTCGCCATCGGCATGGCCTCGAAGGCGGACGGCACCTCGGCCCTCGCCGGCCTCGTCTCCTGGCTCACGGTCACCACGCTGCTGAGCCCGGACAACATCGCGAAGTTCCAGGGCCTCGCGGACGTCGCGGACGTGGACCCGGCCTTCACCAAGGTCGAGAACGTGTTCGTCGGCATCATCTGCGGCCTCATCGGCGCCTTCGCCTATGACAAGTTCAAGGACACGAAGCTGCCGGATGCGCTGTCCTTCTTCTCCGGCCGCCGCTCGGTCGCGATCGTCACCGCGGGGATGTCCCTGGTGATCGCCCTCGTCCTGTTCCTCGTCTGGCCTCTCGTGTACACGGGCCTGGTCCTCTTCGGCGAGTTCATCGTCACCCAGGGGCCGATCGGCGCCGGCATCTACGGCTTCCTCAACCGGATGCTCATCCCGCTGGGCCTGCACCACGCCCTGAACTCCGTGTTCTGGTTCGACGTGGCAGGCATCAACGACCTCATCAACTTCCAGCAGGGCAAGGGCACCTACGGCGTCACGGGCCAGTACATGACCGGCTTCTTCCCGGTCATGATGTTCGGTCTGCCCGGCGCGGCCCTGGCCATGTACGTCACCGCGAAGGACACCCGCAGGAAGATCGCCGCCGGCATCCTGCTCTCCGGGGCGGTGTCCTCGTTCTTCGTGGGCGTCACCGAGCCCCTCGAGTTCTCCTTCATGTTCCTGGCGCCTGCGCTGTACGTCGTGCATGCGCTGTTCATGGGCATCTCGATGGCGATCAGCGCTCTGCTCCCGGTCCGCATGGGCTTCGGGTTCTCCGGCGGCTTCATCGATCTCGTGCTGGGCTGGGTGAACCCGATGGCCCAGAACCCGTGGGCGATCCCGGTGATGGGCGTCTTCTGGTTCGTGGTCTACTTCCTCGTGTTCCGCTTCATGATCCTCAAGTTCCGGCTCAAGACGCCGGGCCGCGAGGACGACGAGGACCTGGAGGACGGCGCCGACGGCGCCGAGGGCTCCGCGGACTCCGGCTTCGTCGGCATCGCCGCGCACTTCATCGACGACCTGGGCGGCAAGGCCAACATCCTCGAGCTCGAGAACTGCGCGACCCGCCTGCGCATGGAGATCGCCGATCACTCGATCGTCGACGAGGGCGCCCTCAAGCGCCACGGCGCCGCCGGCGTCATGAAGCCCGGAGGGAAGTCCTTCCAGGTCATCTACGGCCTGAACGTCCAGTTCATCAAGGACGCCATGGACGACCTCATGGCCGGGCGCATCCAGGCCCCGTCCGCCGCCGAGGCCGCGGCCCCCGTGACGGAGACCGCCCCGGCCGAGACCGCTCCCGCCGGGGCAGGCTTCCTGACCGAGATCGTGCGTCTGCGCCAGCCCCTCCAGGGCAGGGTCATCCCGCTCGAGGAGGTCCCGGATCCCACCTTCGCGGGCGGCATCATGGGCCCCGGCATCGCGATCGAGCCCAGCGACGGCCACGTCGTCGCTCCCGCGAGCGGCATCGTCGCCCATGTGTTCCCGACCGGACACGCGGTCGCGCTCCAGCTCGACGACGGCACCGAGGTCCTCATCCACGTGGGCCTGGACACCGTCCAGATGAAGGGCGAGGGCTTCACGACCCTCGTCTCCCCGGGCGACCGCGTCGAGGCCGGCACCGCGCTGCTGGTCGCCGATCTCGAGAGGATCCGCGCGGCCGGCCACCCGACGGTGACCCCGGTGATCGCCCTCAACCGGCAGGGCTCGCGCCTCGAGCTGGTCTGAGCCGTCCCCGCAGCGCCCCGTCGCGACGATCCTCCGTCGCGGCGGGGCGCCGTTCATGCGGCGCGGGCCGCGCGCAGCAGGGCCTCCGGATCCGGGATCTCGCTGACGAAGGTCTGCCGCTTCCCGGTGCCGGTGCGCAGCGGACCGTCGGTGTAGACGACCTCGCAGGAGACGATGTCGCCGATCTCCGCATCGAGGACCGCCCGCAGCCCGGCGTCGATCGCCGGATCCGGGACGGCGTTGACGACCCAGGTGAAGCGGCCCAGGTCGTGCTGGCGCAGCTGGAACTGCCGGATCCCGGGGATGTGCTCGACGGCGTTCAACACCACGATGTGCGTCACGCGCCGCGGGGCGGAGGGGGTGCCGGCGAGGGGGAAGTCCCGCGTGCGTCCGGAGAGCTCCGCGAGGGTCCCCGGCAGGACCGTGCCGGAGGCGTCGAGGGCGAAGCGGCCCATGTCGCCGGTGTCGTAGCGGAGGAAGGGCAGGGCCCGGTTCTCGAGATCCGTGACCACGATCCGACCGACCTCCCCGGGGGCGGCCGCAGCATCGGAGCCGTCCCGCAGGATCTCCACGTGGAAGGCGTGCGTGTTCAGCGAGTAGACGCTCTCCCCAGGCCGGGTGAAGCCCAGCAGGCCGTTCTCCGTGTTCGAGTAGCGCATCGACAGCGGCACCCCCAGCTGGCGCCGTGTGCGTGCGCGGAGCTCCGCGGTCATCGGCTCGCCCGTGCCGAGGACCACGCCGACGGCCCCGGGCTCGATCCGCACGTCGAGGTCCTCGAAGCGGCGCAGCAGGATCTCGAGGTAGGAGCACAGGCCGATGACCACGCTCCCGCGCCGCCTGCTCAGCCAGCTCGCCACCTCCAGGACGGTCCGCTCGTCCTCCTCGGCGGCGTAGAGGAACTGGCCGCGCAGGGCGGCGGAGCGTCGCTGCGTCCGCGTCACCTCGAACCAGTCCCGGCAGTGCAGGAAGGAGCCGAAGGGATCCGCGCCCAGGAAGCGGTAGGCGCCCACCAGCTCCGCCCGATGATGCGCGATCCGCCGCGCGTCGAAGTAGGACGTGAAGATCACCCCCGACGTGCCCGAGGACATGCGCGAGGCAAGACGGCCGGGACGGGCGCCCTCGGCCAGGAACGTCGGCAGATCCTCGAGGATCATCGCCTTGGAGACCACCGGAAGCTGTGCGAACGGGGTGCCCGCGAGAGCACGGTAGAAGGGCACGTGCGCCCTCGCGTGGGCGAGGATCCGCGCGATCCGGTCGGGGGAGGCCTGGGAGCCCGGCTGCTCCAGGGCGCGGCGCACCGAGCGCGCGCCCCGCTCGGTCCGGCCGCGGCTCATCGCCGCGGCCAGGGCGCGGCGAGCTGCGGAGACGGCCGGTGCTGCGGGCATGACCCGGGGTGTGGAGGTGACCATGGTCCTTCGTCCTCTCGAGTGGTGGTGACGCGGGAACCGAGGTGCCTGCGCGGTGTGGGGCCCGCTCGCCGTCGGTGGGCAAGCGGGGATGCAGTCGGGGGGTCCTCCATGGCTCGCGCCGGGCGGGGCCGATAGCATCGCCGGGGAATCCGTCAACGGCGTGCAGGGCTGCTCTGCCGGAGAGCGACCGGACCGCGACGTCGTGCGGGGGAGGGTCGCTCGTCGGCCAGGAGGAGGGCGGTTCCATGCGCAGGACGACGTCGGACGTTCCATCGGCGATGTACGAACGGGCCAAGCGCGTCGGGGACGTGCTGGCGGCCGGGGGAGCGCTGCTCGCGCTGTGGCCGCTGATCCTGGAGATCGCGGTGCTCGTGCGATGGAGGCTCGGCCCCGGGGTGCTGTTCCGCCAGGCGCGTCCGGGCCGGCACGGCGAGGAGTTCACGCTGCTGAAGTTCCGCACGATGCACCACGTCGACCCTGTCCGGGGACGCGTCACCGACGAGGACCGGATGACGACGCTGGGTCGCGGCCTGCGCTCGACGAGCCTCGACGAGCTGCCGAGCCTCGTGAACGTGCTGCGCGGCCAGATGAGCCTCGTCGGGCCGCGGCCGCTGCGCATCCGGTACCTCGAGCGGTACTCGCAGGAGCAGTCGCGCCGGCACGAGGTCCTGCCCGGGCTGACCGGGCTCGCACAGATCTCCGGGCGCAATGCTGTGAGCTGGGACGATCGTCTCGCGCTCGATGTGGAGTACGTACAGCGCCGCGGACCCGCCACGGATCTGCGGATCCTGCTGGCGACCGTGCCCGCCCTCCTGCGTCGGGAGGGCATCGCGGAGGAGGGACGGGCGACGATGAGCGACTTCTTCGGTCCGCGGCGCATCGGCGGGCACGCCCTGCACCGGGACGGCGCGGGGTGGAGCGTCCGCACGGCGGGATCCGGGGAGGTGCTCGCCCGCTGCGCGCTGCGGCCGCTGGAGGCGGGCTCGGACACGGCGGAGCTCGCGATCGACGTCTGCGTCGACGGCTCCGCGGCGCCGGAGGTGCGCTCCCGTGCGGCGGAGATGATGCTGGGCGTCGCCCGCGAGGAGGGCTTCGCCGCCATCCGGATGCGGCTGCCGGATCCCCCCGCCGTCGCGGGCCCGCCCGCGGACGGGCCCTGGGCCCGGCTGGGCTTCCGGCCCGTACCCGGGCAGGGGTCCGATGCTCCGATCCTCATGCGCAGCCTCGCCGGGAGCCTGCGATGAACGAGGTCCCCACCATCCTCATCAGCTCCGCGGGACGGCGCGTCTACCTGGTCGACTGGTTCCGGGAGGCCTTCGCCGCGCTCGGTCTGCCCGGGCGTGTCGCGGTCGCCGAGCACGACCCCACGAGCGCGGCGGCCGGCGCGGGAGACCTCGCCCGGCAGCTGCCGCTCTGCACCGACCCCGCATATCCCGCGGCCCTGCTCGCGCTCGTCCGGGAGCTGCGACCGCGCCTGTTCCTCTCCCTGAACGACCACGAGCTCGACCGGCTGCACGGGCGCACCGACCTCGCCGCGCAGCTGCGTGCCCGCGGCGTGCTCGTGCCCGGACTGGATCGGGCCTGGCAGCGCGCCTGCGCGGACAAGCACGAGATGACGCAGATGCTCGGGGAGATCGGAGTGCAGGTCCCGGTGACCGTGCTGGGCGGGGACCGGGAAGGGATCGCGGCTCTGGCTGCGCGGAACGATCAGCTGGTCGTGAAGCATCGCCGGGGCAGCGGCTCGTCCGGTCTCGTGCTCGTGCCCGCCGCCGACGACGCCGCCCTGGAGGCCGCGCTCGCCCGGGCGATCCGTGGCGCACCCCCGCGCGGGGACGGGGACGCCGATGCGGATGATGTCATCGTCCAGCCCCGTCTGCGGGGGACGGAGCACGGCGTCGACCTGGTCGGCGACCTGCGGGATCCGGGGACGCTGCGGGCGGTGCTGGCTCGACGCAAGCTGCGGATGCGCGCGGGAGAGACGGACAAGGCGGTCACCGTCGCTCCCGGGCCGTTCCGCCTGCTCGCGGAGCGTCTCGCCGCGGCCGGCGGGCTGAGCGGCCTCATCGACCTCGACGTGTTCCTCGAGGAGGACGGGACCGCGACGGTGGTCGACATCAATCCGCGGTTCGGCGGCGGCTATCCCGTCATGCACCTGGCCGGCGCCGACGTCCCGCGCTTCTGCCTCGCCCAGGCCTTCGGTCTTCCCCTCGAGGAGGGCTGGCAGGACTACAGGGCCGGGACCGTCTGCGCGAAGCACGAGGCCGTGCGCGTCACGGGCCGGATCGGCTGACCGGGCCCGCCGTGCCGTGGTCCTCGCCGATCCGCGCGGCGCCCTCGCCGCGCCGTGCGGCGGGGCCGTCGGGGCCTCAGGAGCGTCCGCGCGTCTCATGGACCGCCTCCAGCAGATCGTCGATCATCGCCTCATAGGTGACGGCCCGGTCGAAGAGCTCCTCGCCCATGCGGCGGCTGCCTCGGCCCAGACGGGAGCGCAGCCCCGGATCCCGCAGGAGCCGGCCGAGCGCCTCCGCCATCGCGGGCGCGTCCCCGGGGGCGCAGGAGATCCCGGCCCCATGGGCGGCGAGGAGCTCGCGGTATTCGGGGGACTCCTGGGAGCTGACCACCGGCAGTCCCGCTGCGGCGTAGTCCCCGGCCTTGTTGAGGATGCTGCCCGCGGAACCGGCGACGATCGGGTTCACGGCGATCTCGCAGGCCGCGAGGCCCCGCGCCATCTGCGCATAGGGCAGGTTCCCGGTGAAGCGGGCGTCGACCCCGGCGCGGCGCGCACGGTCGGTGAACTCCTCCCGTCGCGCCCCGTCGCCCATCACCAGGAGGGTCGGGCGGGGCGGGGCGTCCGGAGCGGCGTGCAGCAGGGCGAGGGCGTCGATCACGAGCCCCAGGTCGTAGCTGTCGCTGAGCCCGCCGGCGTAGCCGATCACGGGCGGTGACAGCGGACCCGCCGCCGTGAGCAGGGGCGGCATCGGCGCGTCTGCGTGCGCATCGAAGCCGCCCAGGTCGGTGCCCAGCAGGACGACTCGCGTCCGGGCGGGATCGGCGCCGTCCCGCACGGCCGCCTCCGTGTACGTGCGGGAGACGCCGATGACCCGGTGGGCGCTCGTGTAGGCCTCCCGGGACAGGCGCCGCATGCCGCTGAAGGCCAGACCGATCAGCCGCGGGAAGCGGGCCACCATCGCGAAGGCCTCGGGCCACAGGTCCTGGACGTCGATCGCGAAGGTGCAGCCGGTCCGGCGCGCGTAGCGGCCGCAGGCGGCGGCCACGGCCGGCGGGGGCGCCGCCGCGAGCAGCAGGTCCGGAGGCGCGGCGAGTCCGTCGAGGTGATGGGTGACCTCCCGGGCGAAGACGGCCTGGCTGCGCAGCCGTGCGGGGGAGATGTTGCGTGCGTACCCGGGCTCGTGGAGCCGGGTGAGCGTGTACGGGGTGGGTCCGAAGCCGTCGGTGCGCGGGACCTTGCGCGCATGGGAGAACCGCGAGGTGACCAGCTCGACGTCCGCGCCGCGGGCGGCGAAGCGGCGCGCCAGGTCGTTGAAGCGGTTGTTGCTGGTGATCGCGTCGGCGCTGTAGTTCGCGACGATCATGACGCGCAGGATCGCCGGGGGGCGACCGGCCGGGTGCGAGGACATGCGGGATCACCTCTTCGCAGGGGTCGCGGGGGCGACGGGATCGGCGGGAGCGGTCCGGGCCGAACCCGGAGGGCCGGCACGGCGGAAGCCGGTGCGGGCGGTCGCGCGGACCTGCGCGAGGTAGAGGGCGAACAGCGCCCCGGCGGCCATGGCCGTCGCCCAGGCGAAGCCCGGGAGCCTCCAGCGGGCGCTGAGGACGATCACGGCGAGGAGGTACACGGCCGCGTAGCAGGCCGTGAACCCGAGCAGTCGGCGGACCGGCAGGAACCTCTGCAGCAGCGGCGCGAGCAGGGAGGACGCGTTGGAGAACGCCGCGGCGAGCGAGACCGGCAGCAGCAGCGGGAGCGCCGCGCGCGCATGGCCCGGGTACAGCGCGAACAGCCCGGCCGCGGCGATCACGAGGCTCGCTCCCCAGCACAGCAGGACGAGGGGCAGGGCGACCAGGGCGCCGCGGGCGAAGACCTGTCGGCGCCGCGCATCGGGCATGCGGCCCAGCCGTGCGAGCAGTGCGTTGCCGCCCGGGTTCGTCACGAGGGCGAGGCTGCTCGAGAGGGCCGAGGCGCTGTAGTAGATCGCGAGCGCCTCCGCGCCGAGGAGCGGGGTGATGAGGAGCCGATCCAGGTACGTCACGGCGTTGATGAGCAGGGCGATCAGCGCGAGCCCCAGGTAGGGTCGCAGCGTGCCGCGGAAGGCGCGGGTCCGGCGCAGGGTCAGCGGGACCTCCCGGTGCCGGCGCCGGATGATCAGCACGACGAGGACGCAGAGCGACTCCGCGAGCAGGAACGGCGTGAACGGGCTGCCCGTCGCCGGCACGAGCAGCAGCCCGCCGACGGCCCCGACCGCGTAGGCCGCATGGGCGAGCACGACCCGGTGGAAGGCTCCGCGGTGCTTGTCCGGGGTGGTGCCGAAGGTGCGGAGGATCCCCAGCACGGTGATCAGCGCGTACGGGGCCGCGATCGGCACCGGCAGCAGGCGCGCGACAGCGAGGACGACGACGGCGAGGATGATGAGGGCGCACCCGCCCAGCACGATCCGCGGCGCATCCCAGGGCAGGGCCCGGCTCCGATAGGCCTCCCCGCGGATCAGCGCGACCTTGGACGCCTCCCCGCCGATCACGTTGACCGCGATCGTGGAGATCGTGATGAGCAGGATGACCTGAGAGAACCCGGCCGGCGGCAGCATCCGGCCCAGCCCCGGGAACACGAGGAGCTGCTGGATCGCGATGATCATCGCGAAGGCGACGGTGTTCAGGCCCACCTCCCGCAACGGGGCGCGCAGCCGGTCGAGGGCTCGTCGGCGGAGGCCGGGCATCGCTCAGCGCTCCGCGCGACGGGGTGCCGCGGCAGGGCGGAGGTCGTCCGCGGGGGAGACGGCCGCGAGGGAGACGAAGGTCGGCGTGGAGCGCACCGGCAGGAGCAGCATCCCCAGGCCCAGCAGCGGCAGGGCCGCCGCGCGGGCGTACATCCGCACGATCCACGTGTGGAAGCCGGACCAGACCAGGTCCCCGACCCCGCCCAGCAGCGCCAGCAGCAGCACGGCCAGCAGCAGGCGGTGCGGGGCCCCGTCGGCGCGCTGCAGGGCCCGCACCGCCTCGGCGTCGATCCGGCCCAGGAGCAGGGCGAGGACCGGTGTCCCGGCCACGAGGCCCAGCAGGCCCAGGTTCCACCACAGGTCCCCGTAGACCGAGGCGACGGTCGAGAATCCGGTGCCGTACAGCTCCGGGTCCGTGAACGCGGCCAGCTCGTATCCCGTCGCCTCGGGGATCCAGGCCGGGCGCAGGGCATCGGGCAGGGCGGCCCCCAGCGGGGACAGCAGGGAGGTGCCCAGCGTCGGTGCGAGGCCGTGCTCCGAGTCGTGGATCAGGGAGCCCAGGTTGCCGATCGCCACGAACATCGAGGAGAGCCCCGTGTCGTTGCCGTGCTGGCCCGTCATCGCCTCCTCGTACTCGCGCCGCCACAGTCCGAGCGCCGCGAGGATCACCGGTGCGGCGAGGACTCCGAGGGTCTTCATCCAGCGCCGTCCGTACCGGAGGAAGGCGAGGTAGCCGACCGCGAGGGCCAGTGCGATCGCCCGCAGACGGCCGGTCCCGGAGATCACGAGGACCGGATAGGCGGCGAGCCCGGCCAGGACGAGGACGACGTTCAGCGGACTGCGCAGCCCCTTCCGGCTGAGGAGGGCGGCGACGCAGACGAGCAGGATCGCCGCGAAGCCGAAGCCGTCCAGGAAGGGGCCGAGGCGCACGCCGAGCACGAGGCTGCCGGCCAGGAGGAGCGTGCCGGCGAGCTGGGCCCGCAGGGCGGCGGCATCCGGCAGCAGCGCCGGGGGAGCGGGCGCGGGAGGGTCCGTGCGCAGCGACAGGGCGCCGATGCCGATCTGCGCGGACGTCGCCGCGAACAGGGCCGCGTGGACCCAGCGGTCCGGCTGCGGCACCTCGAGGAAGTACGGGTCCGGGGCGACCAGCAGCCCGCTCGCCCCCACGATCACGGCGCTGCCGACCTGGAAGTATCCGGGCAGGCTGATGCGGTCCCCGCCGAGGACGACGAACAGCGCCATGCCGTGGACCATGCCGATCGCCGCGATGAGCAGGCTCGCATGGATCATGGCCTGCGGATCCGTGGTCGCCCACAGATGGGCGGCGAGGACGAGCAGGGCGGGGGCGAGCGTGAGGATCGCGGCCGGCGGGCCGAGGCCGCGGGGGGCGGTCCGGTCGCGGGACGGGGCCGCGGGACGGACGGGGGCGCGGCGGACGGGGACGGCGCTCATGCCGGCTCCCGTCCGCGGAGCCGGGCCGCGAGGCCGGCGCCGATGATCCCGGAGGCCTCGAGGATCTGCGCGAAGGCCATCCGGTACGCGGCGGGCGTCCCGCCGTAGGGGTCCTCGATGTCGAGCGCGGAGACCGGCAGCGGCTCCGCGGCTCGGAGACGGGCGCAGCGCTGGGCGAGGGAACGCAGCCCCGGCTCCTCGCCCGCGGGGGCGGCCTCCGGGAGGCGGGGCAGGATGCGGGCGAGCTCGCGCAGCGTGAAGACGCGCCGCACCGTGCGGGGCTCGAGGGCGATGACCTGCCCGCGCTGCGGGACCGTCATCGTCAGCACGAGGTCCGCAGAGGCGGCCAGGGACGCGGTGAGCACGTGAGCGCGATGCTCCTGCTCCTGCCCGAACCGCTCTCGCAGGAGGGCCGCGGTCTCCGGGGAGGCCGGCGCTGCGGGCACGGCGCGGGTGCCGGCGCTCCGCACCGTGATGCCGGTCCCGCTGAGCGCCCGGCCCAGCGCGGCCTCGGCGACCGGCGAGCGGCAGATATTGGCGGTGCACACCACCAGGAGGGTGCTCATGGCCCGGTCCGTGGGCCGGATGCGTCCTCGGGACGCGAGGAGCGGGCCGCGGCGGCGCCGTACACGTCCTCGTACGGGGTGCGCTCGCTGCGCGGGGTGCGGTTCAGGACGATCCCGAGCACGCGGGCCTGCACGAGGAGCAGCTTGTGCAGCGCGAGCGCGAGCTGTGCCCGGCTGACGGACCCGCTCCCGGTGACGAAGGCGGTGCCGGAGACGCGCAGCGCGATCGCGGTGGCGTCGGTGACCGCGAGCAGCGGGGCGGAGTCCAGGACGACGATGTCGTACCGTCCGGTCGCCTCGGCGAGGAAGGCCGTCATCTGGTCGCTGTCCAGCAGCTCGCTCGGGTTCGGGGGCACGGGGCCGCTCGCGAGGACCGTGAGGTTCGCCAGGGCGAGGGGCTGGACCAGGTCCTCGAGCTCCGCATCGCCGATCAGCAGCGTCGACAGCCCCGCCCCGCCCTCGAGGCCCAGCCGACGATGCACCGAGGGATCGCGCAGGTCCGCATCGACCAGGAGGACCCGCTGGTCCGCGCGCGCGAGGGCGGCCGCGAGGTTGATCGCCGTGGTCGTCTTGCCCTCCCCCTCGCGCGAGGACGTGACCAGCAGCGAGCGGCTGCGGCCCCGCATCTCGAGGAAGCGCAGGTTCGTGCGCAGCTCGCGGTAGGCCTCGGCGAGGATCCCCTGGGCGTCCCGGTCGGTGAGCGCGACCAGGGCCTCGGGACGGCGCACCGTCGGCACGGCCGCGAGCAGCGGGGCGTCGGTCAGCCGGCGGATGTCCTCCGCGGTGCGGACCCGGGTGTCCAGGAGGTCCCGCACGAGGGCGGCGAGCAGCGCGGCCAGCACCGCGGCGACCGCCCCCAGCACGATGTTCTGCAGCACATCCGGGGAGGCCTGCCGGTCCGGGACGGTCGCGGGCGTGACCACGGTCAGCTCCACGGATGTGGGCCCCTCGAGATCCTCGACCTGCGTGCGCAGGCTCGCGGCCACCGCATCGGCCAGAGCGGCGGAGTCCCCCGGGGTGCCGGCGCGGGCGGTGACGACGATCAGGGACGTGTCCTGGGGAACCGCGGCGGAGACGCTGCGGGCCAGGGCCGGGGAGCTCGTCGGCAGCGCCAGCTCCTCGATGACCGGGTCGAGCACGAGCGGGGTCGTGGCGAGGTCCGCGTAGGTCGTGATCTGCCCTCGCGCGTAGTCCGCGGCGACGGACCGGTCGGAGATCGACCCGCTCGTCGTCGTCCGCACGAACAGGCTCGCGCTCGCCTCGTACTGCGGGGCCGGCAGGAGGGTCGCCGCCGTCACCGCCGCGACCACGAGCAGGGCGGCGACGAGTGCGGCGCGCCACCGCTCCCGGAGGACGCCCGGGAAGCGCTGCGGGGTCAGGGGCCCCCGCCCCGCGGACCCGTCGACGGGCAGCGCGCGGGCCGCGTCGGAGGAGCCTCCGGCGTCCTCGAGGGCGAGATACCGCATGCCCGGTCGTGCGGTCGGTCGCGCGGTCATGACGCGATCCGCGTGGAGAGGTGATCGTGCCGCTGCAGCAGCCCCAGGTCCAGCGCCCGGGACAGGGCCTGGTCCCGGCTGCCCGCGTCGAGCTTGCCGTACAGGCCGCGCAGCTGCGACTTGACCGTGTTGAGGGAGACGAAGAGCCGTTCGGCGATCTCCGCACGCCGGTCCGTCTCCAGCAGCAGCACGAGGATCTCGTGCTCTCGGGCGGTCAGCCGGGGCACGGGCCGCAGCGCCATGACGGGACGCTGCAGCAGCGGGGGCACGGCCGCGAAGGCGGTGCCGAGCACGTCGCGGGCTCCGTCCACCGCGAGGGCGCGGTCCCGCACGTCCGCGGGCATCAGCATGACCGGCCACGCCGCCCCCGAGTCCCGCAGGATCGCGGCCATCCGCAGCACGGCGTCCCCGAGGTCGACCTCGGAGGCGGGATCAGCGGCGACCACCGCGGTCACGGCGGCCACGATCATGCGCTGCAGCAGGGTGGTCGCCGCCAGGCCCGCCTCGCCGAGCAGCGACACGGACTCGTGCACGTCGCCGGCGGCGAGCTCCGCGAGCGCGGCCAGGGCGCACAGCGTCGAGGAGGTCTCCGCGCTCCCGCGGCGGGCCGGCGGGTCCGGGGCGCGGCCCGTGGAGATCTGCAGGATGCCGCCGATGATGCGGAGCCGTCGGCGGGTCGCGGGCAGAGCTCGGACGGACAGCCGCTCCTGCACCGTCCGATGGAAGCGCTGCTCCGCATCGTGGCCGCGGCCCAGCATCACCAGGGCGAACGCCTCGGCCCCCACGGCGAGGTCCCAGTGCTCGGCCGACTCGCGCGGCGGACCGGCCCCCTCGAGCTGATCGAGGGCCTCCCCGGGGCGTCCCGAGCTGAGCAGGATCCAGGCGCGGGCGATGCGCTCGGCAGAGCCGGGCCCCCGGGTGCCCCGGGACGGCGGGCGGTCCTCGGGGCCGATCCGGTCGAGGGCCTCCCGGGCCTCGGCGAAGTCCCCGGAGAGCACGCCGATCAGCGCGAGCTGGGCGAGGGCGTCATGCTGCTGCGGACCGCGCTCCTGCCGGCGCGCGAGATGCAGCTGCAGCTGCCGGGCCTGCCGGGCGAGGTCGAGGTCCTCCGCGGCCAGCAGCCCCAGGGCGCACTGGTCGATCGCGGTGAGCACGAGCGCGTCGAGCTCCGGGTCCCGCTCCGGCTGCTCCGCGATCCGGGCGAGGGCCGGGAGGGTGCGCCGGGCCAGCTCGAGCATCCGCTCGTGCCGTCCCAGGAGCCGGTGCGCGGTGCTCTCGAAGGCGTCGCGGATCGCAGCGTCCACGACCGGCCCCGTGCCGGCGCGGCGCCCCAGGGCGGTGGCCGCGCGCAGATAGGGGACGGCGCGATCCTGCGCGGAGACATCGGCGTGCAGCGCGAGCCCGTGCCACAGGGCGAGCATCGGGTGCTCGTGCAGGGCCGCCTCGGGAAGCTCCCGCAGCAGCTCCGCGACCTGTGCGGACTCCTCGTCCCCGAGGGGGCAGGCCCGCAGCAGGAGCGTGTCCGCGAGAGCATGGTCGCCTGCGCGGAGGGCGAGCTGGACCGCGGCGAGGTGCTCGCCGCGCACGGTGCCCAGCCACAGCGCGATCTCCGCGTGCACGCGCCGGGCCTGCGCGGCATCGCCCGGGAAGGGCTGGGCGAGCACCTCGGCGCGCAGATGCTCCCCGAAGCGGAAGACCGGGGCCTGCGACCTCTCGGCGTCCTCCTCCCATCGGCCCGCCCCCGCGGACTCGAGCCGGTCCAGCAGCGCGGGAGCATCGGCCCGGCCGCTCACGCGCTCGGCCAGCGGCGCGTCCATGATCGGGGCGCGGGCGACGAGGGCGAGGAAGCGTCGCAGCCCGGGATCGGGGATCTCGACCTGGAGCTCGCGCCGGGCCGCGCTGCGCAGGAGACGGTCCAGCCGCGGGAGCTCCTCCAGCCCGTGCAGCTCGGGGGTGCGCTGCAGCGACTCGAGGGCGAAGCGGACGGTCGCGATGCGTCGCGCCGCGGGCCCGGAGAGAGCCTCCCGCCGGACGAGGACCCGCGGGAGCCGGGCCGGCAGGTCCGGGGCGACGGCCCGGATCAACCGGTCGACGTCCTCGTCCTCGAGGGCGAGCGCCTCGTCGTCGAGGACGTCGAGGTCGAGGACGGTCCGCACGGCAGGGTCCTCGAGGCTCGTGCGGCAGCGCCCCGCCGCGACGCAGCGCAGCATCGACGACCGGCGCATAACCTCCACGAGGTCCGCGCACACCTGGTCCCACCACGGCGCGCGTCCCGGCGCTGCCGTGTCGTCGAGCACCACCGCGACCGGGCCCTCCTGCGCGTCGAGCACGCGCAGGAGCGTCGCGACGAGGGTCTCGGGACGATCGGCGATCGAGGCGGACTCGCGGTACAGCTCCGCATCGTCGATCAGCCGCTGCGCATGCATCCGTCCCAGCATCCGCATCCAGAAGCCGGTGCGCGAGCGGGTGCCCTCGTCCGCGTCGATCCACAGGGCGGCGGTGCCGCCCTCGGGCTCCTGCGAGCGCACCCACTGGGCGAGCAGGGTCGTCTTGCCGGTGCCGCCGCGTCCGCGCACGATCACCAGCGGCGCGGGGCCGTCGAGACGGGCGAGCAGACGGGGTCGGTCGATCGCCCCCGGCGCGATGCGGGGGATCTGTCGGAGCATGCGTGCTGTGCGTTCCATCGGAATGAGGCCCCTCCCGGTGCGGTCGCCCCGCGACGCGTGCTGGAGCCCCCGGGGGCGAGTCCCTCCTCGCCGTCGGACGCTCGGACTCGGCGGCCGCGCGGGCCGCCGGTCGGGGTGCGGGTGTCAGGGACGCGCAGAGCTGGTCCGGTGCGCGGTCCCGAGCCATCCTCGCCTCGTGGGACGGATCTCACTGTAGGGGCGGGCCCCGCGCCCGTCTCCTGTCCCCGGCGGGGGTCCCTGGAACTGCCCCCCGGAGCACCTCCGGCGCGGCCTCGGGGACCCTCCTGGGGACCCTCGGAGAGGGCGGACGGGGAGCGGGGACAGGGAGCGCGGACGGGGCTCGCAGGGGAGGGTGAAAGCCGGGGTGAAGTCCGCTCCGGCATGCTCCGCACCTGGTCGGAGGATGACAGCGTCGCCGCCAGAGAGCCGAGCAGGCGCCGCCGACGTCCGCGGCGCCCGGCCGGTGCACGCCCGACCACCCTGCGCCGCGAGAGAGGGAGCATCCGATGACGACCACGGCACCCCGTCCCCCCGAGACCCGGGCGCCCTGCGCCTCGTCCGCCGCCTCGCGCTGGGCGCCGGATCTCACGGAGCTCGCGACCGCCGTGCTCCGGCGGCTCGGGCACGGACGTCCTCCCGTCGACCTGGGCCCCGCCCGGACGCTGCTCGCCGGACGGCGCGTGCTCGTCACCGGGGCCGGCGGCTCCATCGGCGCGGAGCTGACGCGGCAGGTGCGCGGCCTCGGCCCCGAGCGCGTGATCATGCTGGACCGGGACGAGTCCGCGCTCCAGGAGCTCGAGCTGAGCCTGCACGGGCACGGGCTGCTGGACACCGCGGAGACCGTGCTCGCCGACATCCGCGACGCCCGGACGGTCGACGCGGTCTTCGCCGAGCACCGGCCCGAGGTGGTCCTGCACGCGGCCGCGCTCAAGCATCTCCCGCTGCTGCAGCGCTATCCGCGCGAGGCCTGGATGACCAACGTGCACGGGACCCGGCACGTGCTCGACGCCGCCATCCGCTGCGGCACGGCCCGCCTCGTGAACGTCTCCACCGACAAGGCGGCGGATCCCGCCTGTGTCCTGGGCGTCTCGAAGCGGCTCGCCGAGGGGCTGACCGCCCACGCCGCGGCTCGCACCGGCCGCCGGTTCCTGTCGGTGCGCTTCGGGAACGTCATCGGATCGCGGGGCTCCGTGCTGCCCACCTTCGTCGAGCAGGTGCGCCGCGGCGGCCCCCTCACCCTCACCCACCCCGATGTCACCCGCTACGTGATGACGATCCCGCAGGCCTGCTCGCTCGTGCTGAGCGCGCTCGCCGTCGGCGCGGCGGGGCAGACCCTCGTCCTCGACATGGGGGCGCCGGTGCGGGTCCTGGACATCGCCGAGCAGGTGGCCGCCATCGCCGGCGTCGCCTGCGACATCCGCATCACCGGGCTGCGTCCCGGGGAGAAGCTCCATGAGGCGCTCATCTCGCAGCGGGAGACGATCGGCCGCTCGGCCCGCGACGGGATCCACCGGGTGCGCTGCGAGAGCGTCGACCCGGCGCGGCTGCCGGGGATCCACGCCTGGTCCGATGAGGTGCGCGCCCTCGTCGGTGCCGGACCTGCCGTCCCCGGTGCCTCGGCCGCGCCCCCGGCGGCGGACGCCGAGCGGCGTGCGGCACCCCTCCTGCTCGGGGCGGCCCCGCGATGAGGATCCCGCTGTCGGTCCCGCTCGTCGGACCCTGCGAGGAGGAGGCGCTCGCCCGGGTCCTCGCCGACGGCTGGATCGCCCCGGCGGGCCCGGACCTCGACCGCTTCGAGGACGAGCTCGCCGCCCGCACCGGGCGGGCCCGCGCGGTCGCGGTCGCGAGCGGGACCGCCGCCCTGCACCTCCAGCTGCTCGCCGCCGGCATCGGCCCGGGGGACAGGGTCCTCTGCCCGACCCTCACCTTCGTCGCGACCGCGAACGCGATCTCCTACACCGGCGCCGTGCCCGTGCTCGTGGACTGCGACCGGTCGGGGAACCTCGACGCGGAGCTGGCCGAGGAGGTCTGCGCGCAGGCGCGGCGCGACGGCAGGCCGATCCGGGCGCTCCTGCCCGTGGACCTCTACGGCAAGGTCGCCGATCATGCGCGGCTGGCCGGGATCGCGCGGCGATACGGCGCCCTGCTGCTCGTGGACGCCGCCGAGTCCCTCGGAGCGCGCCGCGACGGCGCCCCGGCGGGGTCCCACGGGCTCGCGGCCGCCCTGTCCTTCAACGGGAACAAGATCGTGACCGCCTCCGCAGGCGGCGCGGTCCTCACCGATGACGAGGAGCTCGCCGACCGGGTCCTCCATCTCGCCACGCAGGCCCGCGAGCCCGTGCCCCACTATCTGCACCGCGAGATCGGCTTCGCCTACCGGCTCTCCAACGTCCTGGCCGCGCTCGGCCGGGCCCAGCTCGGCCGGCTCGACGAGTTCCTCGCGGCGCGGCGCGCCCACCGCGACCGCTACCGCGCTCTGTGTCTGCAGGAGCCCGGGCTCGGGATCCTCGGCGGGGACGGCGATGCGGACGCGGAGGACAGCTGCTGGCTGACCGTGCTGCGCCTGGACGACGCGGCTCCCGGACCCGACGCCGTGCTGGCGCTGGGCCGCGAGCTCGCCGCCCGCGGGGTGGAGACGCGCCGGCTGTTCACCCCGCTGCACCGGCAGCCGCTGTTCGCCGACCGGGACCGCTCCCCGCACCGGATCACCGGGCAGGCGGAGGACCTGTTCGACCGGTGCCTCGCCGTGCCCAGCTCCCCGGCCTCCTCGGCCCGGGACATCGAGGAGGTCTGCGAGATCATCCACGAGATCCGCAGCCGCGACCGGGCGATGAGCAGAGCCTGATCGGAGCGTGCCCGGGACGCGGGCGGTCGGACCCCGTGATCAGGGCGGCGCACATGCTGCTCCTGCCGCTCTGCGGCGCGCGAGGCGGCCTCTGCGCCGCCTCCGGCAGGGCTACGCTCCCAGCAGGGCCGGGACGTCCATCCCGGCACGCGGGAGCGGAGGCGCAGCCATGGTCGTCGAGATCGCCACCACGCTCGGCGCCGCCCTCGTCCTCGGACTCCTCGCGCACCTGCTCCGGATTCCGCCGCTGGTCGGGTTCCTCGTCGCGGGCTTCCTGCTGGGAGGCTTCGGCGTCGGGCCGTTCCCCGGCCTCGCGGAGGCCTCGCAGCTGGGCGTGACCCTGCTGCTGTTCACGATCGGCCTGAAGTTCGACGTCCGCACGATCTGGCGCCCCGAGGCCTTCGGCACCGCCCTGATCCACATGGTCCTGAGCGTCCTCGCCGGGGCGGTGACGCTCGCCCTCGCGGGGGCGGCGGGCCTCGCGCCGGCCGGGATCCCCTGGCGGACGCTCGCCCTGATCGGCTTCGCCCTGTCCTTCTGCTCCACGGTGCTGTGCGTGAAGGTCCTCGAGGACCGCTCCGACGACGGCTCCCTCTACGGGCAGATCGCGATCGCGATCCTGGTCATCCAGGACATCGCGGCGGTCGCGTTCCTCTCCGCAGCCGAGGGCCGTCCGCCCAGCCCCTGGGCGCTCGCCCTCGTGCTGCTCGTCCCCGCGTCCTGGCTGCTGCGACGGATGCTCGAGCGGGTCGGATGGGGAGAGCTGCTGATCCTCTTCGGGGTGGCGACGGCGCTGGGGCCCGGCTACGAGCTGTTCGAGCTGGTCGGCATCACCGGCGATCTGGGCGCCCTGGTCATGGGGATGCTCCTCGCCTCGCACCCGCGGGCCCTGGACCTGTCGAAAGCGCTGTTCGGGGTGAAGGAGCTGCTCCTCGTGGGGTTCTTCCTCACCATCGGCCTCGAGGCCCGGCCCCATCCCGCGGACCTGGGGCTCGCCCTGCTGCTGTGCCTCGTGCTGCTGCCGGTGACGATCCTCGGCTTCGCCGCGCTGTCCCGCCTCTTCGGGCTGCGCAACCGCACCGCCCTGCGGATCGGGCTGGTGCTCGGGAACTTCTCCGAGTTCTCCGTCATCGTCGCAGCCGTCGGGGTGCACGGCGGGCTGCTCGAGGAGCGGTGGCTCGCCGTGATCGCGATCGCCGTCGCCGGATCCATGGTGATCTCCTCGCTGCTCAACGCCCGCGCGGCCGGGATCGTGGGCCGCATCGCCGAACGCCTTCCCGCCGCCGATCCCGCCCGGCTGCGTCCAGCCGACCGCCCCATCGACACGACCGGCGTGGACGTGGTCGTCTTCGGGATGGGGCGCGTGGGCCGCGCCACCTACGAGCGCCTCCACGAGACCGGGGAGCGGCAGGTGCTGGGCGTGGACAACGACCATGGCGTCGTGGAGCGGCTGCGCGCCGAGGGGTACCGGGTGCTCGAGGGCGATGCGACCGATCTCGAGTTCTGGCATCGCATCCGGGCGGGTGGCTTCGTGCAGACCGTCATCCTCGCCATGCCGATCCACGACTCCAACGTCTTCGCGCTCCAGCAGCTGCGGGAGGCGGATTTCGACGGGACGGTCGCCGCCGTCGCCCAGCATCAGGACCAGGTCGAGCATCTCGAGGCCGAGGGGGTGGGCTCGGTGCTGAACCTGTACTCGGGGGCGGGGATCGCGCTCGCGGACCTCGCCCTGCCGCCGGAGGAGGAGGCGGCGACGTGAGCTGACTCGCGTCCGCCCCTCTCTGGTTTGGCCGGGGCACCCGCCGCCCCCTAGAATCGTCGGCGGTAGCGTGTCCGAGCGGCCGAAGGTGCGACACTCGAAATGTCGTGTGCGGTAACCCCGCACCGCGGGTTCAAATCCCGCCGCTACCGCTCCTGACCTGGGGTTCCAGGTCCCGAGGGCCCCCGTCCACGACGGGGGCCCTCGTCGTCGTCCCGCCGCCTCGGGGCTTCTGCCGCGGCCCCGGCGGACGGAGAGGAGCGGCCCCGGATGCTCGGGCAGGGTGGGGACTTCTGCCCATTGCCGTTGCATCGCCGCGACGGGAGGCTGGTCGCAGCTCCCGGCAGAGCGCCGGGCCCGGGTGGGCATGACACCCGCGGCAGATGCAGAGGACGTGCAGCCATGACACGCACACGACGGGTGTTCCTGATCGGCACGGCGAGCGGGGCGGCGGCCCTGCTGGCCGCGTGCGGCTCCTCCGAGAAGGAGGATGCACAGGAGCCGGAGGCGACACCTGCCGCGGACCCGGCCGACGAGGAGACGCCCGCGCAGGAGGCCGAACCCTCCGAGGAGGGCGGCGAGTCCGAGGACACCGCTGCGGGCGCCGCCGAGGCGGAGATGATCCCCGTCCCCGACGGCGGCCCCGAGGGGGTCGCCGAGTTCCCGATCCCCGCCGGGACGGAGATATCGGACCTGGGAGCCTTCTCCGGGAACTGGCAGTTCACCGTCCTGACCGAGGACGCGGAGTCCGTGGTCTCGTTCTATCGGACCGTCCTGCCGGAGCACGGCTTCACCGTCGTGGAGGACGCCCAGGGCGTCAACGTCGACCTCGTCTTCGACCTCGCCTTCGAGGGGCCCTGCTTCGGCGTCGTCCGGGTCGCGGACCTGATGGGCGGCGTCGATGTGCAGCTCGACGAGGAGGTCATGGCGACGGCCTGATCTGCGCGAGCACCGCCGTCTGCGGGGTCGCCGCGGCGGCGTGAATCCGGTCGCAGGATCAATCCTCGCGGTCGCCTGATCCACCGCGGTCGGCGGATCCGCGGGAAGCTGGGCCCATGACCACCTCCCGCCCCGAGGTCCTCGACCCCGCCTCGCCCGCACACCGACCCGCGGAGACCGCGCCCGCATCCGCGCCGCCGGGACCGTCCCGCTCGCGACGCTCCTCCGTCGTCATCGCCCTCGCCCTGTCCGCCGGGACCGCGGCCCTCGTCGGCGCCGAGTTCATCCCGGCCGGCGTGCTGCCGGCCATGGCTGCGGACCTGGGCGTCAGCGAGGGCCGGGCCGGGCTGACCGTCGCCGCGACCGCGCTCGCCGGCGCGATCACCGCCCCGACGATCGCGACCGTGCTGCCGCGTGCGGACCGCCGCACCGTCATGCTGTCGCTGCTGGGCCTCGCGATCCTGTCGAACCTGCTGGTCATGGTCGCTCCGAGCCTGCCGATCGTGCTCGGCGCCCGGATCCTCCTGGGGGCCGCGATCGCTGGGTTCTGGTCCTTCGCCTTCGGCGTGGGCGTGCAGGTCACCGGTCGTCCCGCGCTCGTCTCGACGACGGTCGCCCTGGGCACCAGCACCGCCACGATCGTCGGGGTGCCGCTGTCCTCGGTGCTCGGCGACCTCATCGGCTGGCGGGCCGTGTTCGCCCTCATCAGCGCTCTCACCCTCGGCTCGGGCGTGCTGCTGTGGCGCCTGCTGCCGCCGGTGCCCGCGCAGCCCGGTGCGGGCCTCGCCATGATGCGGGCCGCGCTCGGCAACCGCCGACTCGTCGCGGGCGTGCTGGTCATCGGCGTCGCGGCCTTCGCCAACTTCGCCGCCTACCCGTACATCCGCCTCGCGATCGAGGCGGTGCAGGTGCAGGCCGTCGCCGCCCTGCTGCTGGCCTGGGGGCTCGGCGGGCTGGTCGGGAACCTCGCCGGAGGCTGGGCCGCCCGCTGGATCCGGTGGGGCGTCGTCGCCGGTCCCATGATCCTCCTGGCTGCTCTGCTCGCGGTCGCGACGACCAGCTCCGTGGTGGTGCTGGGCCTCGCCGTGATCGCCTGGGGACTGGGCTTCAACATGGTCCCGGTGACCACTCAGCTATGGGTCTCCGCGCTCGAGCCGCGCCGTGTCGAATCCGCGATCGCGTTGCAGGTCACGGCGTTCCAGATCGCGATCATGCTGGGCTCGGTCGTGGGCGGGGTGCTCGTGGATCAGCGGGGGCCGGCGGCGGCCATGGCGCTGGGCGCGGGGTCCGCGGCCCTTGCCGCGGTCGGCTTCGCGGCGATCAGGGTCCGGCCCGCCGCCTCCTGAGCCGCCCCGGCACCCGCCGGATGATGCTCCTCGTCGGGGGAGGCCCGGCGCCACCGGCCGGGCGTGCAGCCGGTGCGGGCGCGGAAGGCCCGCACGAAGGACTCCGCGCTGCCGTAGCCGGTGCGGCGCGCGATCACCGCGACGGGCAGATCGGTGCTGCGGAGCTCCTCCATCGCGCGGTCGAGCCGGACCTGCCGCAGATACCGTCCGGGCGTGGACCCGGTGGCGCGGCGGAAGCGGTCCACGAGGGCGGTCGTGCCCAGGTGCGCGGCCGCGGCCAGCCGCGGCAGGGTCCACTCCTCGGCCGGGCACCGCTCGATGAGCCGTAGGGCGGCACGCACCGCCGGATCCGGGCCCGGCGTGCCGGGGCGCGCCGGGCCGCCCGGGGCGTCCCGGAGGTCGGTCAGAGCCTGCGCCTCGCTCATCATCGCGGCCCCCAGAAGCTGCGCGTAGGAGGCGGCCACGGCCGGGCGCTCCCGATGCAGGGTCGCCGTCACCGGGCAGCGCGTCAGCAGGGCGAGGACCCCGCTCTGCCGGTCCGCGAAGCCGGGCACGTGCAGCGGATCCTCGGGTGCGTCGGCGCCGTCGGCACGCAGCTCCGCGATCAGCACGGCCGAGTCCTCGAGGGCCGTCGCCGGGTGCCGCCCGGCCCTGGGCAGGAGGATCGCGTCCCCGGGGGCGAGAGCTCCGGCTCCGACGACGTCGAGACGGCCCGAGCGCAGCAGCAGCCACAGCGAGGAGCGCCGGATCGGCAGCAGCCTGCCGTGCGGGATCCCGAACTCGGCGGAGGTGGAGAGGTGCCAGCGCAGGGACGCCGCGGAGGTGCTCATGCCGGAGGCAACGTCCTCGGGGGCGCCCTCATTCCGGGGCCGCCGGGGTCTCGTCGGGTTCCTCGCCCGCCGGGCCGCCGCAGGCGGTCCCGCCCGTGGCGCCGCTCAGCGGCGCGAGGAGCGCATCGCCCGGACCTGGGCGATCGCCGGGTCCGCCGCCAGCTGCGCGTACTCCGGGGTGCCGGACGCCACCAGCGCGACCCGGCCCCGGTCGTCGTGGTGGAGGCCCCATCCGTACCGCTTGGGGAGGGGTGAGGCGCGCAGGCAGGCCTGGGACCGGGCGAAGAACGCCGAGCGCTCCCGCTCCCGCTCCTCCTGCGCGATGCCGTGGCGCAGCGCATGCACCGCGAACAGCAGATCGTCCGAGGTCATGGTGTACGGCGCAGCGGAGAGCAGCTCGAACTGGAGCTGCGCCGCCGTCGGGGACGCCGCGCGCACCGGCGGCGCCTCGCCGCGGTCGACCGGGCAGTCCTCCGCGACCTGGATGAAGGTGTCGTGGTAGTTCGTGCTCATGGACGAAGCATGCCGCCTGCCGCGCGGCTGCGCTTGGACGAACACGACACCGGAGCGCGGCATCAGGCGCCGCGGACGGAGGAGCGGACAGGAGCCGGCCAGGAGCAGAGACGGCGAGGATCCGTCCCCGGACGGGCCGGGCCATGAGATGCTCCCACAGCCGCCCGGACCCGGCGGAGGACAGGACGAAGGAGCGAGGACGCATGCGGTGTCTGGTGTCGACGTGGAGCAACCGGGAGGGCGGCGAGGACCTCCGTGCGGGGCTGTGGATCCTCGAGGCGGGGGAGGAGATGATCGCACGGAGGCTCCCCGGCTCCCCGGACGCGGTCTTCTGGGCCGCGCTGGACCCTGCCGGCGACAGCGCGCTGCTGCTGCGCAGCACGGAGGAGGACTCGGCCCTGCTGCGCTGGGATCTCGCCCGCGGCGAGGTCACCGCGCGGGTGGTGGAGGGCGCGCAGGGAGGCTGCTATCTCGCCGTCTCTCCCGATGGGCAGCACCTCGCCGTCACCGCCCCGCCGGGCGGATGGTCGCTGTTCCGCAACGGACCGATCCCGCAGCTGCAGGGGGCGCACGCGGGCTCCGGCAGCGGTCCGCACTGGCGTCAGACCCGCAGCCACCCGCACAGCGGCATCTTCACGGCCGATGGTCGGACCCTCCACGCCGCGGACCTCGGGACCGATGAGATCCTCGGGATCGACGTGCTGCCCGGCGGAGGGCTGGGAAGGGCCCGCACGCTGCACCGGACCGCGCCCGGAGCCGGACCGCGGCACATCGTCCCCGGTCACGGGGTCCTCCACATCCTCTGCGAGCTCGACAACACGCTCGAGACCGTCCGCGTCGGGCCCGACGGTGCGCTCGCGCACCTGTCGACGTCCTCGACGCTGCCCGAGGACTGGGCGGGGGAGAGCTGGGCCGCGCACCTCTCCGCCTCCGGCGACGGGAGGCGGCTGTACGCGACCAACCGCGGGCACGACTCGATCGCGATCTTCGACGTCGGCGCGGACGGGGTGCCACGACGTCGGGAGATCGTGCCCAGCGGCGGGACCTGGCCCTGGTTCTGCCTGCTCCTCGAGGACCGCTGGCTGCTGGTCGCGAACAACCGTTCGGATGAGATCACACGCTTCCGCGTCACCGGGGACGGCGGCCTCGAGCAGGTCGACGCCGTCGCGGTGCCCAGCCCGTCCAGCATCCTCGCCCTTCCCTGACCTCGCGGGCGACCCGAGGGTCTCAGGTGCCGCAGAAGGTGATGAACGGAGAGGCGTCCGGGGCGGGGAGCTCGAGGTCCTCGAGGCCGGGGCGACGCGCGGCGGGGGAGCGGACGGCGTCCAGGAGCCGTCGGACGGGGCCGAGATCTCCGTCCTCCGCGGCCTGCAGCGCCGCATCCAGCGCATGGTTGCGGGGGATGTAGACGGGGTTCGTGCGGGCCATGAGCGCGAGCGAGGCCCGCTCGGCATCGCTCCGGCCCGGGGTCGCGGGCACCCCGGCGAGGGCGCGACGGCGGCGCTCCCACGACGCGAGCCGCCCGGCGCAGGCGGCACCGGGGCGCGACCCCGCCGGGGGGTCGGCCTCCGGGTCCTCGGCCGCGCGCAGGCCGAGGCCGGCGGCGACATCGACCGGCGCCGGTCGGTCGAGCATCGCGGCGGCCCGTCCCTCGGCGAGGGCGCGGAAGAAGCCCGTGTGGTCGACCCGCTCGGCGGCGAGGAGATCCAGCAGATCGGCCCCCAGATCGATGACCTCCGCATCGGCCCCCGCGCCCTCGGGGATCCCCAGCTTGGCGCGCATGCCCGACGCCCAGGCGCGGCGGTACTCGCCCTCGAAGCGCTCGAGCACCTCGGTCGCGGCGTCGACGGCGGCGTCGGGCCGCTCGTCGATGAGCGGCAGCAGCGCCTCCGCGAAGCGGCCGAGGTTCCACAGGGCGATGCCGGGCTGGTTGCGGTAGGCGTAGCGGCCGCCGCGGTCGATCGAGCTGAACACGGCGCCCGGATCGTGCGCGTCGAGGAATGCGCAGGGGCCGAAGTCGATCGACTCCCCGGACAGGGTCATGTTGTCCGTGTTCATGACGCCGTGGACGAAGCCGAGGAGCATCCACCGCGCCACGAGCTCCGCCTGCGCGGTCATCACGGCCTCGAGCAGGCCCAGGGCAGGAACGGGCGCCTCGGCCGCGGAGGGATGATGGCGCCCGATCGCGTACCGGACGAGCGCCGCGAGCACCTCGGGCTCCTGCGTCCAGGCGGCGTGCTGCACCGTGCCCACGCGCAGATGGCTCGCTGCGACCCGCACGAGGATCGCGCCCTGCTCCGGCTCCGCGGCCTGGCGCCGGATCCTCTCCCCGGTCACGAGCACCGCGAGAGCCCGCGTGCTCGGCACCCCGTTGGCGTGCAGGGCCTCCCCGATCACGAGCTCCCGCAGCATCGGGCCGAGCGGTGCCCGGCCATCGCCCGCCCGGGAGAAGGGCGTGCGCCCCGACCCCTTCAGATGCAGGTCGCGGCGCCGGCCCGCCACGTCGACGAGGTCGCCCAGCAGCAGCGCCCTCCCGTCGCCGAGCTGCGGGTTCGGGGCGCCGAACTGGTGACCGCCGTAGGCCTGCGCGGTGGTCGGGAGATCGGAGGCACCGGTGAGCAGGCGGATCCCCTCGGAGGAGCGCAGCAGAGCGGCGTCCAGGCCCAGCTCCGCGGCCAGCTCCTCGTGCAGCAGGAGCAGCCGCGGCCGCGGCATCGCCTCGGCGCGCCACGGCGCCGAGAGCTCCGGCACGGCGGCGGCGTAGCTCTGGTGCAGCGGCGGCATCGTGGTCATGGTCCCCACGGTACGCCGGGAGAATTCCGTTGCGTCCGGGGCGCAGCCGCGATGAGCTGTGCCCATGAGCATCGGCCTGCACACCCCGTCCGTCGCGGAGCTTCCCGCCCTCGACGCGTCCCTGCGTCGTTGGTCCGCTCCCGGAGCGCCGCTGCAGCTGCATGCCGGTGACCTGGGCTGGCACGGGAGGCTGGGCGCGGCGCGGACCGCGGCGGCGGTGCGGATCTGGACGGCCGGTGCCCCGGACGGCAGATCCGACGCGAGACTGCCGCGCGGCGTGGGGCCCGCCGATGCGGCTCCCGGCCTGGCGCGCCCGCGGGCGATCGCCCTGCTGGACGGGCCCGGGCTGGTCCGTCTCGCCGTCGACCCGGCCGCCGCCGAGGATCCTCTGCTCGCCGAGGCGATCGCGGACCACCTCGCCGATCCGGCGCACGGGGTGCTCCCCGCGGGCCCCGCGACCCTCGAGGCGCGGGCCGCCCCCGCCCTGACGCGGCTCCTGCGCCTGCGGGGGTGGGAGGAGGACGAGCCGTGGGCGATCCTGCGCCAGGAGCTCGAGCGTTCCCCGAGGACGAGGACCGGACCGGAGGCCGGTATCACCTGCACCGTGATCCTGCCCGGGTCCCGGCATCGGCCCGGCGCGCGCCGGGACGCGGACGTCGACGCCCTTCTGGCGGTTCTCGACTCGGCATTCGCGATCTCGGATCGCAGCGCGGTGCAGCGTCGGGAGCGATGGACGGCGATGTGCGCGGCCCCTGCGGCGGAGCGCTCGCGGTTCCTGCTGCTGCGCGATGCGGAAGGCCGTCCGGTCGCCGCCGCCGGGATCTGGGCCGCGGGTCCGGGCCTGCCCGGCATCATCGAGCCCCTGGGCGTGCATGCCGAGCACCGCGGGCTGGGCCATGGCAGGACGATCACCCGTGCCTGCGCCGACCAGCTGAGGGAAATGGGGGCGGCGGAGATGCTCGTCGGCACGCCGGCGGACAACGATCCGGCGCCCGCGGCCTACGCCCGCGCCGGAATGCGCCGTGAGGCCGATGCGCGCGACCTCCGCCGCGTCTGAGGGTCCGCCGGTGCCGGGCGGGTCAGGGGGCCAGGAGCGTGGAGAGCGTCTCGAGGCAGCGCTGCAGCTCGATCGAGGGGTCCAGCAGCCATTGGATCTGCAGGCCGTCGGAGGCGGCGACGATGAGGGCGGCGATCTGCTCGGGGTCGACGTCCTCGCGGATCCGCCCCTCGGCCTGCTCGGCGCGCAGACGCTTCTCGAGGTCGCCGCGGACCCGTTCGAAACGCCCGGTGAAGTACTCCTTGGACGGTCCGGACTCCGCCTCGAGGGACGCGGCCACGAGGGTCGAGTAGAGCTGGACCAGGCCGGGGACCTCGGCGTTCGCGATCGCGGAGCGGACCATGACGTCCACGGCGGAGGAGGGGTCCGAGGCGAGGGTCCCCCGCTGCGCCTCGGCGTGCTCGTACACGGCGACGAGAAGCTGCTCGCGCGAGTCGAAGTAGTGCAGCAGCGCGGCGTGGGAGACTCCGATCGCGCCGGCGATGCGGCGCAGGGAGGTGCCGTCCGCACCGCGCTCGCGGAACACCTCGATCGCCCGATCGAGGATCTCCTGGCGGCGGGCGACGCCCTTGGAGTAGGAGCCGAGCCGGCCGATCGGCGAGGCGGCATCGCGCTCGGCGGTGTCCGCGCCGTCTGAGGGTCCGGGATGCTGCGTCGCTGTCATGGCCCCATCTAATCAGACGGAAACCTCCACATGGAGGAATCTTCGTGCTAGCGTTTCCCCCAGCACCCCGAAGCGGGTGCGGACCTCACCCTGACGACGACGTACGAAAGCAGGTCACTCGTGGCTCTCCCCATCGCATCCGTCCAGCTGTACACGCTGGCTGCGGAGTTCACCGCCGACATGAACGGCTCCCTCGACAAGCTCGCCGCGATCGGGCTGAAGAACGTCGAGGCCTTCGACTTCGTGCGCCGTCCCGCGGAGATCCGCGCCGCGCTCGATGCCAGCGGACTGAGCTCGCCGACCGGCCATGCCCCCCTGCTCTCCGACGAGCTGTGGACCCCGGACGGCTCCATCCCCACCCCGAGCCAGGAGGTCGTCTTCGAGGCGGCCGCCCAGATCGGCATGAAGACCGTCATCGACCCGATGGTCCCCACCGAGCGCTGGCTCACCGAGGACGGCGTGAAGGACATCGCCGAGCGCATGAACGCCGCGAGCGAGAAGGCCAAGGAGTTCGGCCTCGCCGTCGGCTACCACAACCACGCCCAGGAGTTCCTCGCGGACTTCGACGGGCAGACCGCCTACCAGCGCTTCCTCTCCCTCGTCGACCCCTCGGTCGAGATCGAGCTCGACCTGTTCTGGGCGCTCGTGGGCGGTCAGGACGTCGTGGGCCTGGTCAAGGAGCTGGGCGACCGCCTCGTGGCCATCCACGTCAAGGACGGCGTCGCCCCGGCCTCGAACCCCTTCGCGCCGGACGCCCCCAAGTTCAACTCCTCGGACCTCGACCAGCGCCATGCGGGCGAGGGCGACGTCCCCACCGTCGAGGCGCTCAAGGCCGCGACGAACGTCAAGTACGCCGTCATCGAGTACGACAACGTGCCCGGCGACGTGTTCGAGGACATCAAGGACAGCTACCGCTTCCTCATCGATTCCGGGCTCGCCGCATGAGCGTCGGCGTCGGCTTCATCGGCGTCGGGGTCATCTCCGACACCTACCTCGAGAACCTGAACTCCTTCCCCGACGTCGAGGTCCTGATCGTCGGCGACCTCGACCAGGACCGGGCGAAGTCGCAGGCGGAGAAGCACGGCGTCCCCGCCTGGGGCTCCGCGCAGGACGTGCTGGACCACCCGGACGTGAAGGTCGTCGTCAACCTGACGATCCCGGCCGTCCACGCGGAGATCTCCTCCGCCGCGATCGCCGCGGGCAAGCACGTCTGGACGGAGAAGCCCCTGGGCCTGGACCGCGAGTCCACCTCGGCCCTGCTGGAGCAGGCCGCGGAGGCCGGGCTGCGGGTGGGCTGCGCTCCCGACACCGTGCTCGGCGCCGGCGTGCAGACCGCCAAGCGGGAGATCGCCAAGGGCACCATCGGCCGCCCCCTGTTCGCGCAGACCTCCATGCAGTGGCAGGGCCCCGAGGTCTTCCACCCCAACCCGGCCTTCCTCTTCGCCCAGGGCGCAGGCCCGCTGCTGGACATCGGCCCGTACTACTTCACAACCCTGGTGAGCCTCTTCGGCACGGTCGAGAAGGTCGTCGCGACCGGGCTCAAGGCGACCGAGGAGCGCACCATCCAGGTCGGCCCGAACGCGGGGGAGACCTTCCCCGTCGAGGTCCCCTCGACGATCTCCGTCCTCACCGTCTTCGAGGGCGGGCAGCAGGGCAACTCGCTGCTCAGCTTCGACTCCCCGCTCGCCCGCCAGGGCGTCGTGGAGATCCACGGCACGAAGGGATCGCTCGTCGTCCCGGACCCCAACATGTTCGAGGGCCGCATCGCCTACGTGCACCCCTTCGAGTCCTTCGGGGAGAGGCCGCCGGAGCAGGAGTGGATCGAGGTCCCGCAGGAGGGTCCGGTCGCCGGCCGCGGCCTGGGCCTGCTGGACATGGTCCGCGCGATCGCCGAGGACCGTCCGCACGTCGCCAGCGGCGAGCTGGGCTACCACGTCCTGGACGTCATGCTCTCCGCGGAGGAGTCCGCCGCCTCCGGCGAGTTCGTGACCGTCGAGAGCTCGATCTCCGCCCCGGTCCCGCCGGTGCCGGTCGACTTCGACCCCTACGCGAGCACCCTGTGAGGCGCTGAGAGCGCAGCCCCGACGCCCCGCCCCCGGTCCTGCCGGGGGCGGGGCGTCGGCCTTCCTGCTCGGGCGTCCCGGCGGGGGCGACGGCGCGAGTAGGGGACGATGCCGATGCGCAGTAGGGTCGACCCATGAGCGAACGCGCCACCTACCTGCTCGTCGACGGCGAGAACATCGACGCGACCCTCGGCGGATCCGTGCTGGGCCGCCGCCCGCATCCCGAGGAGCGGCCCCGCTGGAACAAGCTGCTGGCCCGCATGGAGGAGTCCTGGCAGCAGCCCGTCACGGGCCTGTTCTTCCTCGCGGTCGGCGCGGACCTCCCCGTGTCCTTCGTGCAGGCGCTGCTGGCCATCGGCTACCGGCCCATCCCTCTGCAGGGCGAGGGCAAGGTCGTCGACATCGCGATCCAGCGCACCGCCGAGGCGCTCACGGAGCGCGCGGCCGATGTCGCCCTGGTCAGCCACGACGGCGACTTCATCCCGCAGATGGCGGCCCTGGCCGAGGACCCGGAGCGCCGCACGGCGGTGATCGGCTTCAGCGAGTTCGTCTCCGCGGGCCTGCGGGCCGTGCCGGGCATCGAGATCTTCGACCTCGAGTACGACATCGAGGCGTTCACGAGCCGCCTGCCGCGCGTCCGGATCATCCCGATCGACGAGTTCGATCCGCTCGAGTTCCTCTGAGAGCCGGCCCGCCCGACGGGCTGGTCGCGCCCGGCTAGACTGGCCGGGCGCTCCGGCGCCACACCGCTGCGGCCCGAGGTGGCCCCGGTGGGGCTCCGCGGCCGGAGCACGTCCTGCAGATCGAGGGAGGGACCCCGATGTCCGAATACACAGGTGTCGCCGTCAGCGCCGGCCGGGTCGTGGGCGAGGTGCTCACCATGGCCCCGCCCGTCGCGGAGCCGCCGGCAGGCCAGGCCCCGACAGCGGGGGCGGACGCCGCCTCCGAATCGGAGCGCATCCCCGCCGCGGCGGCATCGGTGCAGGCCCAGCTCGAACGGCGCGCCGAGCGCGCGACCGGCGGCGGCAAGGCCGTCCTCGAGGCGACCGCGCAGATGGCATCGGACCCGACCCTCGTGCAGAGCGCCCAGGCCCTCGTGGCCGGCGGGCTCAGCGCCGAGCGCGCCGTCTGGGAGGCCGGCGACCAGGTCGCGACGATGCTCGAGGGGCTCGGCGGCTACATGGCCGAGCGCGCGGCCGATGTCCGCGACGTCCGCTCCCGCATCGTCGCCGAGCTGCGCGGCGAGCAGGCCCCCGGCATCCCGGAGCACGAGACCCCGTTCATCCTCGCGGCGGTCGACCTCGCCCCCGCGGACACCGCGACCCTGGACCCGGCGCGGGTGATCGCGCTGATCACCTCCGACGGCGGCCCTCAGTCCCACACCGCGATCCTCGCCCGCCAGCTGGGCCTGCCCGCGATCGTCGCCGCCAGGGGCGTGGACGCGATCGCCTCCGGCACCGAGGTCTTCGTCGACGGCGCGCACGGCACCGTCACCACGGAGGTCACCGATGACCATCGCCGACAGGCGGAGGCCTGGGCGGAGCTGCAGAAGAACCCGCTCACCTACGAGGGCGGCGGCGCCGTGCTGAAGGACGGCACGCGGATGCAGCTGCTCGCCAACATCGGCAACGCGAAGGACGCGGAGAAGGCCGCCGCCGCGAATGCCGATGGCGTGGGCCTGTTCCGCACCGAGTTCCTGTTCCTGGACCGCGAGGACGAGCCGAGCGTCGAGGAGCAGACCGCCGCCTACCGCGACGTGTTCGCGCACTTCCCCGGCAAGAAGGTCGTCGTGCGCACGATCGACGCGGGTGCTGACAAGCCGCTGCCCTTCCTCACCGATGCCGATGAGCCCAACCCCGCGCTCGGTGTGCGCGCCTACCGCACCTCCTGGGAGAAGCCGCAGGTCCTCGCGCACCAGCTGGACGCGATCGCGGCCGCTGCCGCCCAGACCGAGGCGAAGCCGTGGGTGATGGCGCCGATGATCGCGACCCTCGAGGAGACCGAGGACGTCGTCGCGCAGTGCCGCGAGCGGGGTCTGGACCCCGCGGGGATCATGGTCGAGACCCCTGCCGCGGCGCTCACCGCGGACCGGCTGCTGGGATCGGCGGCCTTCGCCTCGATCGGCACCAACGACCTCACCCAGTACACGATGGCCGCGGACCGGCAGCTGGGCTCCCTCGCCCACCTCAACGATCCGTGGCAGCCGGCCGTCCTCGCCCTCGTGCAGGCCACCGCCCGCGGCGCGCGGATCGCGGGCGGCGACGCGGAGGCGTACGGGGAGAGCGCGAACCGTCCCGTCGGGGTGTGCGGCGAGGCGGCCGGGGACCCGGCCCTCGCCGTGGTCCTCGTGGGCCTCGGCGTGAACAGCCTGTCGATGACGCCGCGCTCCCTGCCGGCGGTCGCGACGGTGCTCGCGTCGGTGTCGCTGGAGGAGGCCAAGGCCCTGGCGGCCGCGGCCGTCGCCGCCCCCACCGCCGCCGCGGCGAAGGACGCCGTCCGCGCGGGTCTGCCGATCCTGGAGACGCTGGGCCTCTGAGCCGGCCGGGCGCGCCATCGGCCCCGCCGCAGGCCCGCTCGACATGGCGAGAGGGCGGTTCCGTGTCAGACCGTGCAGGTTCTGAACCGGAACCGCCCTCTCCCGATGCGGCGGATGCCGATGCGGGGCCGATCAGGCCTCGGCGTCGAGGTCCTTCTCGAGGAGGGCGGCGAGAGCGGCGACCGACTCCTCCGCACCCTCGCCCTCGGCGCGCAGCGTGACCTCGTCACCGTTGCCGGCGCCCAGGGTCATGAGCATGAGGATGCTGGAGGCCTGGACAGGGTTGCCGCCGGCCTTCTCGATGGTCACCTGCGCGGGCTGCTCGCCCGCTGCCTTGGCGAAGATGGAGGCGGGGCGGGCGTGGAGCCCGGATGCGCTGGCAACCTTGACGGTGCGCTCTGCCATGGTGAGTGCCTTTCTCGGAGCCGCGCCCCGGGGGATGCGGCGGAAGCGATGGTCGTAGGGGTAACGCTACCTCGGGACCTCGGCCGATGCGGCCCCTGCGCGCAGGTCGGCAGGACTCGTCCCGCCCGGAGCCCGCTGCGCCGCGCTCGGAGACGAGAGGGCCCGGGCGAGTCGCCCCACCCGGGCCCGGAGAGGTGCTCCGACGATCGGGAGCGGCCCCCGCCGATCAGGAGGCGAGCTCGGCGATGCGGGCGGCGATGACGGCGCGGGCCGCCGGGTAGAGCGGATGCTCCTCCTCGAGGCCCGTGAGGGTCGCCGTGGTCACATCGGCATCACCGCCCGCGAGGAGGGCCTGGACGCGCGTGACCTCCTCGTCGCCCTCCGGGGTGAAGCGCAGGGCCGCGGCCAGGGCCTGGAGGAGCGAGCCGTGGTCCAGCCCCCGCTCGGCGAGCTCCGCCGCGGGAGCGATGATGCGCTCGTGGCGGGAGAGCTTCCGCTCCGGGGCGCGGCCCACGCGCTCGACGGTGTCGGGAAGATGCGGGTTCGCGAAGCGCTCGAGGATCTTCGCGACGTAGGCCTGCTGCTGCTCCATGGAGAAGCCGTGCTTGGCCACGAGGAGGGTCGCCGTCTCGGCGAGGGTCCCGGCGACCTTCGCGCGGATCTCCGGATCAGAGATGGCGTCGGCGATCTTCTCGATGCCCGCGGCCCAGCCGTGCCAGGCTGTCGTCGCGTGGCCCGTGTTGACCGTGAACAGCTTCCGCTCGATGTACGGCTCGAGGTCGTCCACCCAGGTCACCCCGGGGATGTCCGGCTCGCCGCCCGCGAAGGGGGTGCGGTCCACGGCCCATTCGAAGAAGGTCTCGACGGTCACATCGAGGCCCGCATCGGGCGCCTGGGCGGGGACGATCCGATCCACGGCCGTGTTCGCGAACACGGCCCTGGCGTCGAGGTCCTCCCCGGTGTACGCCCTGCGCACCTCTGCCTCGAGGATGTCGGTCGCGTTGATGGCGTTCTCGCAGGCCATCACCGCCAGACGGGGGGAGCCCGCCGGGCGGGCCGCGATGCCCTCGGCGATCACAGGGGCGACGAAGCGCAGGATGTGCGCGCCGACGGCGGTCGTGACGACGTCGGCCGAGGCGATCTCCGCGACCGCCGCGTCCTTCTCGCTCGCGGAGTTCACGGCCCGGAAGCCGTCGACCACGGTGTCGCTGCCGGCGCTGCCGACCGCGTGGACCGTGTACGAGTCCGCCTGCTGGAGCGCGGCGATCAGGGCCTCCTGCACATCGGCGAAGACCACCTCGTATCCTGCCTCGTGCAGCAGCAGGCCCACGAACCCGCGGCCGATGTTGCCTGCTCCGACATGCACTGCCTTCATGAGATGCTCCTTCTCCTCGCGGTCCGTGATCAGTTCGTCTCGAAGATCGCGCGGATCTCCTGGGCGGATCCGGCCTCCTCGAGCCGCTGCACCTGCGCCGGGTCCGAGAAGATCATGGCGACCTTCTGCAGCAGGTCCAGGTGCTCGTTCCCGACCCCCGCGATGCCGACGACGAAGCGGACCTCGTTGCCGTTCCAGTCGATCGGCTCGGGGTAGCGCACGAGGGACATGCCCGAGCGGGTGATCGAGGACTTCGCCTCATTGGTGCCGTGGGGGATCGCCAGGCCGTTGCCCATGAACGTCGAGACCGTGGCTTCGCGGTCGTGCATGGCCGCGACGTAGGCGTCATCGACCGCGCCGGCGGCGACCAGCAGGGCCCCGGCCTCGTCGATCGCGGAGCCCGCATCGCGCGCGGTTCCCGCGACGAGGATCGAGGACAGCGGCATGATCTCCGGCGCCGCATCCGCGGAGCCCGAGGAGGAGGCGGCCGCTGCGGAAGCGCCCGCAGCGCCGCCCGCAGCGGCAGCTCCGGCGGGAGCGGCATCGGCCGCGGGGGCATCCGAGGCCGGGGCGTCCCCGGAGTTGCGGGCCGTCACCAGCTCGACCACCTCGTCGTAGCGCGGCGAGTTCATGAACTGGTCGACGGCGACGTGTATCGCGGAGCCGGTGCGCTCGGCGGCGCGGTCGGCGAGCTCCTTCTGGGTGACGACCACGTCCCACTCGTCGGCGAGGCTCGAGATCGCCTTGTTCGTGACCTCGATGTCCGTGAAGCCCGCGGCGCGGACCTTCTTGCGCAGCACCGTCGCCCCCATCGCGGAGGAGCCCATGCCGGCGTCGCAGGCGAAGACGATCCGGGAGATCGGGCCGGTGTGGCCGGAGTCGGCGATGCCCGAGGTGCCGGCCGCGGCGCCCGTGAGGGCCCCGGCGACCGAGGACTTCTTGCCCTTCATCTGCTCCATCTTCGCGGTCGCGGCGGCGATGTCGCCGTCGTCCTGCTTGCCCACGCGCAGCAGGATCGCGGAGAGCGCGAAGCTCACGGCCGCGGCGGCCAGGACCGCCAGGGCGATGCCGAGGTAGGAGTCACGGGCGGCGACGCCGAAGATCGCGAAGATCGAGCCGGGGGAGGCCGGGGCGATCAGGCCCGTGCCGAAGGCGACGTTCACGGCCACGCCCGCCATGCCGCCGCCGATCGCGGCGAGGATGAGGATCGGCTTCATGAGCACGTACGGGAAGTAGATCTCGTGGATGCCGCCGAAGAACTGGATGATCGCGGCGCCGGGGGCGGAGGCGCGCGCGGCGCCGCGGCCGAAGATCGTGTACGCGAGCAGGATGCCGACGCCGGGGCCGGGGTTCGCCTCGAGCAGGAACAGCACGGACTTGCCCTGCTGGCTGGCCTCGGACAGGCCCAGCGGGGTGAGCACGCCGTGGTTGATCGCGTTGTTGAGGAAGAAGATCTTCGCCGGCTCGATGAGGATCGACACGAGCGGCAGAAGGTGCGCCAGCACCAGCGCCTCCACACCCGCGGACAGGGCGCTCATCAGACCGTTCACCACCGGGGCCAGCCCGAAGAACCCGAGAACCAGCATGATGAACCCGAAGATCCCGGCGGAGAACATGTTCACGAGCATCTCGAAGCCCGCGGGGATGTGGTCCTGCCACAGCGCATCCAGCTTCTTCATGACCCAGGCGGCGAGCGGGGCCATGATCATCGCGCCGATGAACATGTGCACCTGGCCCAGCTCCGCGTAGTCCGCAGCGGCGTTGCCCTGAGAGACCCACTCCTCGAGCAGGCGCGCGTTCTCCTGCGCGATCAGCCAGTCCGAGCCGCCGATCACGCCCATCGTCGCGATCACGCCGACCACGGCGCCCCGCGCCTCGTACACCATGCGCCCGCCGGTGTTCGCGATGAGCAGGGGGAGCAGGTAGTGGATCATCGGGCCGACCACGCTCGCGAGCGGCTCGTTCGGGGTCCAGCCGTCCGGGATGAAGAACGCGGTCAGGATGCCCCAGGCGATGAGCGCCGGGATGTTCGGCATCACCATGTTCGACAGGGACGTGCCGACCTTCTGCAGGGCGACCCGGGGGCTGAAGCCCGGCCGGGCCTGGGTCGTGGTGGTCATCGCTGATCCTTCCCGATGGGCCGCGCGCGGCAGGGCTGCGCGGGGGAGCGGGCCCCGATCGCCGGCGGCGCGGACGAGAGGGGCGTCGGCCCGATTCTAGGCGGTGCTCAGACGGTGGTGGGGGCGGCGGTCCGGGACTGCTCCACGACGGCGTCCTGGTGGGGGAAGACGAAGCGCCCGTAGGTCACGTAGCGGAAGGAGGTCGAGACGACCTGCCCGATGAGCGTGCCGGAGATGTTGTCCGCGAGCGGGGAGTCCAGGCCCAGCACATAGCGGGAGAACGCGAGGCAACCCAGCTGGAGGAGCGTCGTGATCACGTTGACCAGGACGAACGCGAGGACCGAGCGGGTCGTGCGGGGGACCTCGCGATCCCCGAAGGTCCACAGCCGATTGCCCAGGTAGGTCAGGCATGAGGCGACGGAGACGGTGATGACCTTCGCCCAGATCGGGTGCGCGAACAGGACGCCATGCCCCCACCCCTGCCCGGGCTGCCAGAACACCAGGAGGTTGTACAGGGCCGCGTCGAGGAGGAAGACGAGGCCACCGACGGTCAGGAACTTGAGGCTCGGACCGAGGTGGCGGTTCAGCAGACCGCGCAGCACGCCGAGCACTCTACCGGCCGCCCCTGCACGGGCCCCGGGATGCCGCGTATGATCGATGCTCGCCGTGGCGACGGACCTGCCCGCTGAAGGGCGGTCCTGGGAGCGCTCGGACGCGCATCGGACCCATCGGCCGATGCTCCCGACACCTCTCGAGGAGATGCCCCATGACGCATGTCGCCCTGTCCATCGCCGGCTCCGAGGCGACCGGCGGCGCCGGCGCGCAGACCGACATCAAGACCTTCCACCAGCTGGGGACCTTCGGCACGGTCGCGCTGACCTGCATCGTCTCCTTCGACCCGAAGAACAGCTGGGGCCACCGCTTCGTGCCCGTCGAGCCGCAGGTGATCGCCGACCAGATCGAGGCGACCACCGCGAACCATGACATCGACACCGTGAAGATCGGCATGCTGGGCACCCCCGCGACGATCGACGTGGTCGCCGATGCCCTGCGGGAGCACGAGTTCCGGAACGTGGTCCTGGACCCGGTGCTGATCTGCAAGGACGAGTCCGAGGGCGGCTTCGCCCTGGACACGGACACCGCCCTGAAGGCGCAGATCCTGCCGCAGGCGACCTTCGTGACCCCGAACCTCGCCGAGACCGAGATCCTCTCCGGGATCCGCCCGATCGAGACGGTCGAGCAGCTCGCGGAGGCCGCGAAGGCGATCCACGCCGCCTCCGGGGCGGTCGTCCTCGCCAAGGGCGGGGTCGGCATCGCGGGGGACGAGGCCGTGGACGTGTTCTACGACGGAGAGCAGGTGGTGGAGCTGCGCAGCCCCAAGGTCGGCCAGGAGCGCGTCTCCGGCGCCGGCTGCACCCTCGCCGCCGCCGTCACCGCGGAGCTCGCCAAGGGCGCGACCCCGCTCGAGGCCGCCCGCACGGCGAAGGCCGTGGTCACCGACGCGATCGAGAACCGCCAGCCCTGCCACGCCCCCTTCGACGCCGTCTATCAGGGGAACTACCGTCCCTGAGTCACGAAAGGGTCCCGATGCCCGGGCAGATGTCCGCCCGCGTGGACATCTGCCCGGGCAGGGAACCATAGTGAAGTCCATGAGCGATGAGCAGACGCCCCCCGCAGGACGCCGCGAGCCCGCCGCGGGGACCGCGGCCCCGGACCGCTCCGGCGCGCCTCTCATCTCCGTGCGGGGCGTCGACAAGCTCTTCGGCGACTTCCAGGCCCTCAAGGGCATCGACCTCGACATCCATCGCGGCGAGGTGGTCGCGCTGATCGGTGCCTCCGGCTCCGGGAAGTCCACCCTGTGCCGCTGCATCAACCGGCTCGAGACCATCACCCGCGGGGAGATCCGCATCGACGGGGAGCTGCTGCCGGAGGAGGGCAAGGACCTCGCGCGGCTGCGCAGCGAGGTCGGCATGGTCTTCCAGTCCTTCAACCTGTTCCCGCACCTGCGCGCCGTCGAGAACGTGACCCTGGGGCCGATGAAGGTCCGCGGCGTCCCCAAGGCGCAGGCCCGCGCGGAGGCCATGGACCTGCTGGCCCGCGTCGGGCTGCAGGGCAAGGAGATGAACCTCCCGGCCCAGCTCTCGGGCGGTCAGCAGCAGCGCGTCGCGATCGCACGGGCCCTGGCCATGCACCCCAAGGCGCTGCTGTTCGACGAGCCGACCTCCGCGCTGGACCCCGAGGTCATCAAGGAGGTCCTCGATGTCATGACGGAGCTCGCCGAGCAGGGCATGACGATGCTCGTGGTCACCCACGAGATGGGCTTCGCCCGTCACGTCTGCGACCGCGTCGTGTTCATGGACGCCGGCGAGATCGTCGAGGCGTCCGAGCCCGAGGCCTTCTTCACGAACCCGGGCTCCCAGCGCGCGAAGGACTTCCTCGGCAAGATCCTCGCCCACTGAGGCGCAGGACGCTCCGCTGCTCCCGACCGCGGGCCCGGGGACCGGCCCGCACTCCCTCCCATCCACCGCCCCATCCATCGGACCTCCGTCCACCGGATCTGAACCCAGGAGAACCCAGATGACCAGCACCAGCCACCGCCCCGGACGGCGGGCCCTCCTCGCCGTCGCCTCCGCCCTGCCCGTCGGCGCGGCCCTGGCCGCCTGCTCGAGCGACACGGGCGATGCGCCCTCCCTCGGCGGCGACGGAGGCGCGAGCGACGGAGGCGGTGCCGGCACCTCCGCCTACGACGCCGTGATCGCCGCCGGCCCCGTGGCCGAGGAGTCCGTCGTCTCCGGCAGCGCGTGGGCGAGCGCGATCAAGGAGAAGGGCACGTTCACCCGCGGCGGCACCACCGCGAACCAGGTCTTCTCGATCATCGACCCCGCCACCGAGAAGGTCACCGGCTTCGACGCCGGGATCACCCAGCTGCTGGCGAGGTACATCCTCGGAGACGGCGGACAGGACAAGGTCGAGTACATCGACACCACGGTCGAGACCCGCGAGACGATGGTCCAGAACGACACCGTCGACGCCGTCATCGCGACCTACTCGATCACCCCCGAGCGCCTCGAGAAGATCGCGTTCGCCGGCCCGTACTACCTCTCCGGCACCGCGATCCAGGTCCGCACCGAGGACGCCTCGAGCATCTCGGGCCCCGAGGACCTCTCCGGCAAGAACCTCGTCACCCAGTCGAACTCGACCGGGATCCAGGCGATCGAGGAGCACGTGCCGAACCCGGGGAACGTCGAGACCCTCGCGGACAACGAGTCCTGCGTCGCCGCTCTCAAGCAGAAGCGCGTGGACGCCTACGTGCTGGACCAGGGCGTGCTGCTGGGGAACTCGAAGGCGGACCCGGACGTGACGGTGGTCGGCGAGCCCTTCACCGAGGACCCCTACGGGATCGGTCTGAACAAGGACAAGGACGGCCTCGAGTTCGTCAACGCCTTCCTGCAGGCGATCATCGACGACGGCACCTGGGCGAAGCTGTACGAGGCGACCATCGGCCAGGTCATCGACGGGGAGGTCCCCTCCCCGCCGACCATCGGCGAGCTGCCGGCCTGATCGGAGCATCCGCGTGGAGATCATCCTCGAGAACCGGGCGGTGCTGCTGGGCGGCATCGGCACGACCATCGCCCTGACCCTGCTCGCCTATGCGTTCGCGCTCGTCCTGGGCACGGCGCTCGCGGTGTGCCGGGTGAGCCCGATCCCGCCGCTGCGCGGGGCGGCGACGGTCTACGTGGAGATCTTCCGCAACATCCCGCTGCTGAGCCTGCTGATCCTCATCGCCTTCGGGCTGCCGGATGCGGGCCTGCTGCTGCCGTACTTCTGGTGCGGGGTGCTCGCGCTGACGCTCTCGAGCGCGGCCTTCGTGTGCGAGAACGTCCGCTCGGGCATCAACACCGTGCCGGTGGGGCACGCCGAGGCGGCCAGGTCGATCGGCCTGGGGTTCTTCGGCGTGCTCCGCTACGTGGTGCTCCCGCAGGCCTTCCGCACCATGATCTCCCCGCTGATCAACGTGTTCATCGGGACGTTGCTGGGCTCCTCGCTGTGCGCGGCGATCTCCGTCGCGGAGATCACCTACGTGACCCAGAAGCTGAACATCCAGACGGCGGAGGCGGTGCTGCTGTTCCTCGTGGCCGGAGCCGTCTACCTCGTGCTGTCGCTGGGCGCGGCCTACGGCGGGCTCGCCCTCGAGAAGGCGATCGCCCCGGGGCGCCGCTCGCGGCCCAGCCCCACCGCGCAGGCGATGGGAGCACAGGCATGAGCAGCACCGCGACCCAGGTCCTCTTCGACGCCCCCGGCCCCCGGGGACGGCGACGCATCCTGCTGATCTCGATCCTCAGCGTTCTGGCGATCGCGGCTCTGCTGGGCGCCGGGCTGTGGCAGTTCGCGAGGAACGGCCAGCTCGATGCCGGGAAGTGGCTGCCCTACCTGCGACGGGACTACATCGACTTCCTCCTGGAGGGGCTCGGCGGGACGCTGCGGGCGACCGCGGTCGCCGCCGTGTTCGCCTTCCCCTTCGGGCTGGTCCTCGCGCTCGCGCGGCTGTCCGGGGTGGGCTTCCTGCGCTGGGTCGCGACGGCGTGGATCGAGTTCTTCCGCGGCATCCCCATGCTGCTGGTGGTCTACGCCTTCCTGCTGGCGCTGCCCGCCTACGGGGTCACCTTCGACCGCTTCTGGATGCTCGTCGTGCCGATGATCCTCGTGTCCTCCGCGACCACCGCCGAGGTCTTCCGCGCCGGCATCCGGGCGGTGGACCGCGGCCAGCACGAGGCCGCCGCGGCGATCGGGCTGAGCGGATCTCAGACGATGATCTCGGTGATCCTGCCGCAGGCCGTGCGCCTCGTGCTGCCGAGCCTCATCCTGGCGCTCGTGTCCCTGCTGAAGGACTCGACGCTCGGCTACGTGGTCAGCTACAACGAGCTGCAGTTCCAGGGCAAGACGATGGTCTCCCTGACCCGCTTCCTGGTGCAGACGTACCTGGTGGTCTCCGCGATCTACATCGTCATCAACCTCCTGCTCACGCGGGCGGCGCTGCTGCTGGACGCGCGGATGCAGAAGCGGGCCGCGCGCGCCTGAGCGCGGGGTCGATCACCGGCCGGCGTCCCGGTCAGGTCTCGACGGCGGTCTGTCAACCCGCGATCGATCTCCGGGTGCGGCGACCGCCGGGACGCGTTCGTCCGTCGGCCTCGTGCCGTAGGGTCGAACGCACCGACGACCTCGAGCGAGGGGACAGGACCGTGATCGGATTCGAGAACGTCCGCAAGGAATACGCCGATGGGACCGTGGCGGTCGAGGACTTCAGCCTCGAGATCGCCTCCCACGAATCGGTCGTGCTGGTGGGGACATCCGGGTCGGGGAAGACGACGCTGCTGCGGATGATCAACCGGATGGTCGAGCCCACCGCGGGCCGCGTGCACATCGACGGAGACGACGTCGCGGGCCTGGATCCGGTCGCGCTGCGCCGCAGCATCGGCTACGTCATGCAGGCCTCCGGGCTGATGCCGCATCGCACCGTCCTCGACAACGTCATGACGGTGCCCCTGCTGCGCGGGACCGCGAAGGCGACGGCCCGCGAGCGGGCGCTCGAGCTCCTGGGGACCGTGGGCCTGGACGCGAAGCTCGCCCGGCGCTACCCGGCGCAGCTCTCGGGGGGCCAGCAGCAGCGGGTCGGCGTCGCCCGGGCCCTCGCCGCCGATCCGAACATCCTGCTCATGGACGAGCCCTTCGGTGCCGTCGACCCCATCGTCCGTGCCGAGCTGCAGGCAGAGCTGCAGCGTCTCCAGCACGAGCTGCGCAAGACGATCGTCTTCGTCACCCATGACATCGACGAGGCGTTCCTGCTGGGGGACCGCATCGTGCTGCTGAGGCCCGGCGGGGCGATCGCACAGGTCGGGACCGCCGCGGAGATCCTCGCCGCTCCCGAGGACGACTTCGTCGCCCGGTTCGTCGGTGCCGAGCGCGGACGCCGCAGCCTGCGTCTGGTCGAGCAGGGCGGCAGGCAGATCCTCGTGGACGACGCGGGCCGTCCTGCCGGCGTCCTCGCCGGTTCCGATCCGGGGACAGGTGCGGGCGGCGCATGAGCTGGATCCTCGACAACATCGACCTGATCGGCTCCCACACCCTTGCGCATCTCGCGCAGGCGCTGCCGCCGATCCTCGCCTCCTTCCTGCTCGCCCTGCCGATCGCGAAGGGCGCGACGGCGCTGGGCTGGCTGCGCGGCGGCGTCAGCACCGCCTCCGCGCTGCTGTACGCGATCCCCTCGCTGCCGCTGTTCATCGTGCTGCCCATCATCCTCGGCACCTCGATCCGGTCGCAGATCAACATCGTCGTCGCCCTCACCCTGTACGGCCTCGCGCTCATGGTCCCCGCCGCGATCGATGCCTACCGCTCGGTCGACACGGATGTGCTGCGCTCCGCGACCGCGCAGGGCTACGGGCCCGCCGCCCGCTTCTTCCAGGTCGAGCTGCCCCTCGCCGGTCCCGTGCTGCTGGCTGGCCTGCGGGTCGTCGTGGTCTCGACCGTCTCGCTCGTGACCGTCGGCGGCGTCCTCGGCGTGCCGAGCCTCGGCATGCTGTTCGTGGACGGCTTCCAGCGCGGGATCACCGCGGAGATCCTCAGCGGCATCGTGCTCACCGCAGCCCTCGCCCTGGCGCTGGACGCCCTGCTCGTCCTCGTCGGGCGAGCCCTCATGCCATGGGCCTCCGGCAGACCGGGCCGGGCGGTCGCCGGTGTCGCGGACGACGACGGGGGCCGCGCATGAATCAGCTGCTGAAGGCCCTCGCCTGGCTCGCCGACCCCGCCCGCTACGGCGGGCCGAACGGCATCACCGCCCGCCTCCTCGAGCATCTCGGCTACACGGTGCTCGGCGTCGTGATCGCCGCCGTGATCGCCGTCCCGATCGGCCTCTTCGTGGGACACACGGGCCGCGGGCGGGGCCTCGCCGTCGCCGTGAGCGGCGCCGCCCGTGCCCTGCCCACCCTGGGGCTCGTGACCCTGTTCGCGCTGCTGCTGGGCATCGGCCTGCTCGCCCCGACCCTCGCCTTCGTGCTCCTGGCGATCCCCTCGCTGCTCGCGGGCGCGTACTCCGCCTGCGAGGCCGTGGACGCGCGGGTGACCGACGCCGCCCGCGCCCAGGGCATGACCGCGTGGCAGATCCTCACCCGCGTCGAGCTGCCGCTGGGGATGCCGCTGCTGATCACCGGCCTGCGCAGCGCCACCCTGCAGGTCATCGCGACGGCCATGCTCGCCGCCTACGTCGGCAACGGGGGGCTGGGCCGGTTCATCTTCCTGGGGCTGAAGACCCAGGACTATCCGCAGATGCTCGCCGGCTCCCTGCTCACCATCGCCCTCGCTCTCGTCCTGGACGCGCTGCTGCTGCTCGTCCAGGCGCTCACCCGCCCTCGAGGCCTCGCCGAGCGCTGACCCGCTCCTGAGGGCCGCCCTCGGCTCTCCGTCCTCCGACCTCCGGCCTGCCCGCCCGATCCGCCCCGACCACAGGAGAACCGTCATGACCGCACCGCTGTGCCCCACCCGCCGCCGCGCCGTCGCCGTCCTCGGCGCCGGTGTCCTCGCCGCGACCGCCGCGGCCTGCTCGAACAGCGACCCGCTCGCAGACGACAGCGATGCCCCCGGAGGCGGCGCCTCGGACGGAGGCGGAGCCTCCGGCGCCGCCGAGCTGGTCGTCGGCTCCCAGGCCTACTACTCCAACGAGATCATCGCCGAGCTCTTCGCCCAGGCGCTCGAGGCGGCCGGCCTCGTCGTGCGCCGCGAGTACCAGATCGGCCAGCGCGAGGTGTACATGCCGGAGCTGGAGTCCGGCGCGATCGACGTGCTGCCCGAGTACACCGGGAACCTGCTCCAGTACTACGACAAGGACGCCGCGACCGCGAGCCCGGAGGAGGTCGCCCAGGCGCTCTCCGAGGTGCTTCCGGGCGCGCTCGCCGCCCTGCCCTTCGCGGCGGCGACCGACCAGGACTCCTACACGACCACCGGGGACTTCGCCTCCCAGAACTCGCTGAGGACCATCGCGGATCTCGCGAAGGTCGACGTCCCGCTGTCGATCGCCGCCAACAGCGAGTTCGAGGCCCGTCCCTACGGGCCCGCGGGCGTGAAGGAGGCCTACGGCGTGGACATCACCCTGGTGCCCGTGGAGGACTCCGGCGGCCCCCTGACCGTCAAGGCGCTCACCGATGGCGACGTGCAGCTCGCGGACATCTATTCGGCGGATCCGGCGATCGCGAAGAACGGGCTGGTCACCCTCGAGGACCCGGCGTCGCTGATCCTGCCGCAGAACGTGGTGCCGATCGTCTCGGCCAAGGTCGACGACGCCGCCGCGGCCGCGATCGCGAAGGTCACGGACCAGCTCAGCACCGAGGAGCTCATCGCTCTGAACACCCGCAGCGTCGACGAGCAGGCGAAGTCCGCGGACATCGCCCGCGACTGGCTCGCGGAGAAGGGGATCGCGGCATGAACGGGACGACCGCCTCCGCCCCGCGCGGGGTGATCGCCGTGACCGGTGCGAGCGGCAGGATCGGCGGCCGGGTCGGCGAGCTGCTCGCCGCGCACGTCCCCGCCTCGCGGCTGCGGCTCATCGCACGGGACGCCGCCCGAGCCCCGCGGATCCCCGGAGCCGCGGTGGCGGAGGCGAGCTACGCGGACCCTGCCGCATGCGCTGCGGCGCTCGAGGGCGTCGCGACGCTGCTGCTCGTCTCCGCCGCGGAATCGGCCGATCGCCTCGCGGAGCACGCATGCGTGATCGACGCCGCGGCGCGCGCCGGCGTGCGGCACATCGTCTACACGTCGTTCCTGGGGGCGGCGGCCGATGCCGAGTTCACCCTCGCCCGCGACCACGGCGCGACCGAGGACATGCTCCGCGCCGCAGGGCCCCGCTGGACCTTCCTGCGGGACAGCTTCTACGCCGACGTCCTCCTCGACTTCGCGGGCCCCGACCGTGTGATCCGCGGCCCCGCCGGGACGGGCCGCTGCGCCTTCGTGGCCCGAGCGGACGTCGCCGCGGTCGCAGCGCGCGTCCTGCAGGATCCGGCGCCGTGGACGGGGCGTGCCCTCGACCTCACCGGCCCCGACGCCCTCGACCTCGCGGAGGCCGCCGCGATCATGAGCCGGGTGCGCGGGCAGGACTTCGCCTTCGTGGACGAGACGCTCGCGCAGGCGCGGGCCTCCCGTGCGCCGTACGGGGCACCGGAATGGCAGGTCGAGGCCTGGATCAGCACCTACACGGCGATCGCCTCGGGAGCGCTCGACGTGGTCTCCGGACATGTCCAGGAGGTGCTGGGGCGTCCGCCGATCCCGCTCGCCGAGGTGATGGCCGCTCCGCTCTGAGCCGGGGCGGGGGTGCCCGAGGGGTGGGCACCTCAGCGCTCTTGGTGCAACTGGGGGGTTGCAGTTCGGGTTCGAGGGTGCCATGATCGGGATGCACCGCCCATCCCACCCAGGAGCGCACCATGACCGACCACCCCGTCCCTGCTGCGGAACCCGACGAGATCCTCCGTTCGGTCCGCATCGCCGCCAGCCCGCAGACCGTCTTCGACGTGATCCGCGAGCCCGGATGGTTCATCAACGAGGGCGCCTACGTCCCGCATGAGATCACCGACCTCGGCGACGGCACCTTCCGCGTCGTCGACCCCGTCCATGGCGCCTTCGTGATCGCTGCCGATGTCCTCGAGCCGCCGCGCCGGGCCGTCTTCCGCTGGCTCGGCGGCGATGCCGGGGAGTTCGCGGGCGCCCCGACGACGACCATCGAGTTCACCCTCGTGGCGGAGGGCCAGGGCACCCTCCTCACGGTGCGCGAGAGCGGCTTCGCCTCGCTCGATGAGGATTCCCTCGCCCGCCGGCGCCGCATCGAGGAGAACACCGAGGGCTGGGAGATCGAGCTCGGCATCGCCCGCGACGTGGCCGAGCAGCGCGCCGCGTGAGCACCCGCGCCTCGACCGCCCGCCGGCTCGGCGCCCGCGGGACCGTGCCCGGCGCGGCCCCGGAACCCGCCGGCACCCCGCGCGGCGCCGGGGCCGCGGACCCTTCCGCATCTCAGGGGTGGGCGTCGGCGCAGCTCATCGGTCCGGAGGCCGATGCGCTCCTCGCCGCGCTCGCCGAGCCGATGCGGCGGCGCGTCCTCGCGCGTGCGGCCGAGGACCCGTCCGATGCGGGGAGCATCGGCCGGGACCTCGGCATCACCCGGCAGGCCGCCGCCAAGCACCTGCGCGTTCTCGAGGACGCCGGCCTGGTCCGGGCGCGGATGCAGGCCCGGCGCCGAGTGCATCAGCCCGTTCCCGAGAGCATGCGCACCCTCGCCGAGCTGCTCGATGCCGTCGCGAGGGGCTGGGATCGGCGCCTGGACGTGATCGCCCGCGAAGCCGAGCGGCGCGACCGGGCGGCGGGGGAGGCCTGAGCGCGGGGCCCGAGCCGGCGTTCCCGGGCTACGCTCGGGGCATGGGACGGGTGACGCAGGCCAGACGCATCGAGACCGTGCGCATCCGGGACGGCAGGCTCTTCCACGGCCGCAAGGGGGACCACCTCGCGGTCGAGGAGCCGCTGGACATCCGCCTGAACGGACAGCCGCACTCGGTCACGATGCGCACCCCCGGCCACGACGTCGAGCTGATCCACGGCCTGCTGCATTCCGAGGGGCGCATCCGCACCCGTGAGGACATCGCCGAGGCCCGCTACTGCGACGGCGCGGTCATCGAGGACGCCTCCGGCCACGCCCGCAACACCTACAATGTCATGGACTTCACGACGCGCCGTCCGCAGCTGCTGCCGGTCCTCCCGCGCAGCTCGGTGACGACCTCCGCCTGCGGCGTGTGCGGGGCTGCGAGCATCGACGACGTCCGTCAGCAGGGCCGGTACGCCCTGGCCCGGGACTGGACGATCACGCCCCAGGCGATCCTCACCGCCGGTCGGGCCTTCGACGCCGAGCAGACCGTCTTCCGCCGCACGGGCGGCATCCATGGCGCCGCGCTCGTCACCCCGTCCGGGGAGATCCTCGTCCAGCGCGAGGACGTGGGGCGCCACAACGCCGTCGACAAGGTGATCGGCTGGGCGCTGCTGCAGGACCTGCTGCCCCTGTCCGGGCATCTGCTGCTGGTCTCCTCGCGGGCGAGCTTCGAGATCGTCCAGAAGGCCTACCTCGCCGGGATCCCGCTGCTGGCGTGCGTCAGCGCCGCCAGCTCCCTCGCCGTCGAGACCGCCGAATCCGTCGGCATGACCCTGGCGGGCTTCGTCCGCGGCGGCGAGGACGGCGACGGCCGGATGAACCTGTACACCCACCCCGAGCGCATCGACCTCAGCGCTGCGCAGTAGCCGTCGGGGGTGTCCCGCCCCGCCGATCCCGTCCCCTTCCGTCCCGCCGCGCATCGTTCCCCGCGCCCGGTGGGCCCGCGACCCCCGCGCCCGGTGGGCCCGCGACCGCCGCGTCCGTTGTACCCGCGATCGTGGGTTCCCGTACCGATATCGGCCCCGAAACGGTATGCGGACCCACGATCGGCGTGAAGCCGGGGTCCGGTGATCGGGCGCTGCACCGCTGCTCCTCCCCAATCCCGCCTGTCCACATCGGCTCCGGAGGGGAGAGGGCCTGGAGCTACGGTCATGCCCATGAGACGGGACCTGGCGACGTACGACGGAGCGCTGATGGCCCGGCATGTCTGGCGCGCCCTCGGTGTCCACCCGCGGACGCTCGCCGGTCCCGCGTACACGAGGGTGTTCACGGGATACTGGACCCCCACGGATCATCCGGCCTCGCTGAACACGATGTGCTGGGTCCTCCAGCGGGCGATCCTCCCCGATGCGGTCATCTGCGGAGCGACCGCCGCGCTGCTGCACGGGATCGCGCTTCCGGCCGCTTTCGAGGACGGCATCGCGCTCCTGCGTCCGCGGTTCGAGGACGAGCACCTCTATGCGGCCTCGTCCATGCCCGCGGTCCCATCCGTCCGGAGGGGCGCTTCCCTGCGCACCGGGGCGAAGCTTCCGAACATCCATGTGCGCCTGGACCCGCGCACTCCCGTCACGCGTCGGCGGGGGATGGTGATCCACCGGTTCGAGTCGGGGCCGACGGCCCAGCGGGGGCGGGTGCGGCTCTCCTCGGTGGTCGAGGTGCTGCGCGAGCTCGCGGCGGATCTTCCGCTGTACGACCTGGTTGCCGCGATCGACGGGGTCATCGGCGCCGGGCAGCCGGTGCGCGGCGTCACGCGGGAGGACATCGCGGCTCGCATCGCGGTGCTGGGGGCGCGGCCGGGCATCGCGCGGCTCCGCGAGGCGCTGGACCGGTCGCGGGAGAACGTCCGCTCACCGAGCGAATCGGTGATGCGGATGCTGATCGTCGATGCCGGCCTGCCGGAACCCCGGGTGAACGTTGCCGTCCTGGACCCGGAGACCGGCCAGCTGCGCGTCCTCGATCTGGTCTGGGAGGGTGCGATGCGCGTGCTCGAGTACGACGGGGACGTGCACAGGACGAAGGCCCGGTGGCGCGAGGACGAGACCCGAGCCGACGAGCTCCGTGCGCTGGGGTGGGACATCGTGCGGGCGAACGGCGACGACCTGCTCAGGCCGTTGCGGATCCTCCTGCGCGTCGCGAAGGCGCTGCGAAGGCGTGGCATCGAGGTTCCGTCCGACGAGCGCATCCGCGCCTTCGTCGCGAGCCTTCCGTCACGGGATCTGTCGTTGCGGCTCGCCGAGGAGCAGCTCTGAGGTGACAGCTGCCCTCGGTCGTGGGTTCTCGTACCATTCGACAGCCGATTCTGGTACGAGAACCCACGATGGTCGGGTGGGGGGCGGGCAGGTCGGCCGGGTCGGGTGGGGCCCGGGATCGTGCAGGTGGGGTCCCCGGGGCGTGCAGGTGGGGGAGCTGGGGGGAGCTCCGGCAGGTGGGGGAGGCGCGAGGCTGCTCAGCGCAGGGCGAGGAGGCCGGCGGCGGTGACCTCGTCGACGACGATGTCGGTGGCGACCCCGGCGCGGAGGGCTGCCCGCAGCGGCAGGGACTTCGAGCGGCCCGAGGCGACGAGCAGCCGGTGCGGGATGCCGGCCAGCTGCGAAGGGTCCGGGCCGGACCGGCGCTGGTTCATCGCGATGTCGCGGTACGTGCCGTCCGCTCGCAGGAAGACGGTGCAGACATCGCCCACGGCGCCGTCCGCCCGCAGGGAGGCGAGGTCGGCGGGGGCGAGATAGTTGTTGGTGTACACGTGGCTGGGGACCTCGGCCTCGAAGGCGCCCACGCCGAACACCGCGAGCGTGCACTGCTGCTGGGTCGCGAGCACGCGCTGCACCGAGCGCTCGCGCCACATGGCGGCGCGCGTGTCGGCGTAGTCGAAGAAGGCGGGGACAGGGAAGTGGTGCACGGTCGCGTCCCACAGCTCGGCGGCGCGGGTCAGCATCGCGGAGACGTAGGTCAGGCCCGCTCCCTCGGTGTCGATCGCTCCGTTGAGCTGGACGATCCGCAGGCCCGGCGTCGGGCGGGGGCGCAGCTGGGCGACGAGCGCGGAGACCGTCGTCCCCCAGGCCATGCCGACGGTCATGCCCGGCTCGAGCAGGTCCTCGAGCACGGCGGCGCCGGCGGCGGCGACGGACTGGAGTCGCTCGCGCTCTCCCGCCGCCGGGGGGACGGCGACGACGTGCGCACGCACGCGGTAGCGGTGGGAGATCGTGCGGCGCAGCTCTTCGAGGCGCGGAGCACCCGGCGGATGCAGGGAGATCTGGACGAGGCCCTCCTCGCGGGCATCGCGCAGCATCCGCGAGACCGTGGAACGGGACACGTCGAGCGTGCTCGCGATCGATTCCATCGTGTGGCCGTCCTCGTAGTACATCCGTGCAGCGCGGAACGTCGTCTCGAGGCGGTTCGGGGGAGCCATTCTCCCAGTCTTGCACGTTCGTGCACGGGCCTTGCGGCGCGATGCACAGGTGTTCCACGATGGCTGCACCGCCGCAGGCGTCGTCCCGCAGGGAGGGCCACCGGCGCCGCCGCACACCCAGCGAAGGAGCTCATCCGTGTCTGCACAGCCTGCACAGCAGCGATCCGCCCTGACCCCCGCGTCCCGCACGGAGCATCTGGCACGTCTGCGCGCGGCCACGGCGGAGGAGCCCCTGGACGTGCTCGTCGTGGGCGGCGGCGTCAACGGGGCGGGAGCCGCCTTCGATGCGGCGACGCGCGGTCTGTCCGTCGGCCTCGTCGAAGCCCGCGACTGGGCCTCCGGCACCTCCTCCCGTTCCTCCAAGCTCATGCACGGCGGCCTGCGCTACCTGCAGATGCTCGACTTCAAGCTCGTCGCGGAGGCGCTGCGGGAGCGCGACCTGCTCATCGAGCGCACCGCGCCGCACCTGGTCAAGCCCATCAAGTTCGTCTTCCCGTTCTTCAAGAAGGTCATCGACCGCGGCTTCATCGGCTCCGGAGTCATGCTGTACGACGCGATGCAGTCCGTGGGCCGCAAGCGCGCCGTCCCCTTCCACCGTCATCTGCTGCACGCGAAGATGCTCGAGGTGTTCCCCGCGCTGGACGGGGACAAGGCCGTCGGCGCCCTGGAGTACTACGACGCGCAGATGGACGATGCCCGCTTCGTGATGATGCTGGTGCGCTCGGCCGCGCAGCACGACGCCGCCGTCGCCAACTACACGAGCGTCGTCGGCTACCTCCACGAGGGGCCGCGCGTGGTCGGCGCCCGGGTCCGCGACGAGGAGACCGGCGAGGAGTTCGAGGTCCATGCTCGCGAGACGATCCTCGCCGGCGGCGTGTGGACGCAGGAGCAGCAGGAGCTCGCCGGGGCCGATGCCGGCCTGGAGGTCCTCGCCTCCAAGGGCATCCACGTGACGGTCGCCCGCGACCGGATCCCCGCCGTCCCCGACACCGGCATCATCACCCAGACCGAGAAGTCGGTCCTGTTCATCATCCCGTGGGACGAGTACTGGGTGATCGGCACGACCGACACCCCGTGGGACCAGGACGTCGCCCACCCTGCCGCGACCAGCAGCGACATCGACTACGTGCTGGAGCAGGCGAACGCGATCCTCGCCCAGGACCTCGGCCGCGAGGACGTGATCGGCGTCTACACGGGCCTGCGCCCGCTGCTTCAGCCGGTGAAGAAGAAGGGCGAGAAGTCCAGCAAGGTCTCCCGCGAACACACGGTGATGGAGGTCGAGCCGGGCCTGTCCGCGATCGCGGGCGGCAAGTTCACGACCTACCGCGTGATGGCGGAGGACGTCGTCGACTTCGCGATCCGGGATATCGAGCCGAACCGGCCGAGCCTGACCCGCACCGTCCCCGTGATCGGAGCGCAGGGCTATGCGGCGCTGGTCCGCGACAAGGCGGCGCTCGCGGCCCGCTACGGCTTCGACGAGATCCGCATGGACCGGCTCCTGTTCCGCTATGGAGCGCTGCTGACCGAGGTGCTCGCCCTGATCGACGAGGACGCCGAGCTCGGGACGCCTCTCGAGCACGCCCCCCGCTATCTGCGGGCCGAGGTCCTCTACGCGGTGCGGGCCGAGGGCGCCCGCCATCTGGCCGATGTGCTCCAGCGCCGGACCCGCACCGACTACGAGACCCGCGACCGCGGCGCGGATGCCGCCGCGGAGGTCGCTGCGCTGATCGCCGCGGAGCTCGGCTGGGACTCCGCCGCCCAGGAGCGAGAGGTGCGCACCTACCGGGACTTCATCGCCGCCCGCCTCGCGGGCGAGCAGACCGCCGACGACGCGGCTGCCGCCGCGGCCGTCGCCGCCGCCCCGGAGGTCCCCCTCCGAGGCTGACCGCCCGTGGTCCCCGGGCGCGGCCCGGGGACCCCGCTCGGCACGACCCTGCACGTCCTGGAGGGCTTCCGCACCCTGCGGAGTCCGATTCCTCCGGAAGGTCCGACCTTCCGTGCACGTCCGAGAACCACCGTTCCCCCTCCGCCGACCGCGGAGACCACTCGATGAGGAGAACACATGGGAACCATCGGCACGATCCTCCTGTCGGAGATCGCCGGAACCGCGATGCTGACGCTGCTGGGAGGCGGCGTCGTCGCGAACGCGATCCTGAAGGGCACCAAGGGCAAGGACGGGGGCTGGCTCCTGATCAACTTCGGCTGGGGCCTCGCCGTCTTCACCGGTGTCTACGTCGCCTACCAGACCGGCGCCCACCTCAACCCCGCTGTGACACTCGGCCTCGCGGCCAGCGGCGGAGACCTGTTCGGCGGCAACGAGGCCCTGGGTCTCGCCGCGATCCCGACCACGGCCGGCAACGTGGTCGTCTACCTGATCGCCGAGCTCATCGGCGCCTTCCTCGGCGCGATCGTCTGCTGGCTGGCCTACAAGAAGCACTACGACGCGGAGGAGGACCCGGGCACGATCCTCGGGACGTTCTCCACGGGGCCGGAGATCCGCTCCTACGGCTGGAACTTCGTCACCGAGGCCATCGCCACCTTCGTCCTCGTCTTCGTGATCATCCAGTTCGGGGCCACCCCCAGCGGACTGGGCCCCCTCGCCGTCGCGCTGCTCGTCCTCGCGATCGGCGCGAGCCTCGGCGGCCCGACGGGGTACGCCATCAACCCGGCACGTGACCTGGGCCCGCGCATCGCGCACGCGATCCTGCCGATCCAGCACAAGGGAAGCTCGGACTGGGGATACTCGTGGGTGCCGATCGCGGGCCCGATCGTCGGCGGCGTCCTCGCCGGCGTGGCCTCGATGGCCTTCTTCTGAGACGCTGACCCGAACCGCCTGACCTGCACATCGAACCATCCAACGAAGGAGCACCGATGAACGACGAGACGAAGTACATCCTCGCCATCGACCAGGGAACCACCTCCACCCGCGCGATCGTCTTCGACCACGGCGGCCAGATCGTCGCCTCCGGGCAACGGGAGCACGAGCAGATCTTCCCGAAGTCCGGCTGGGTCGAGCATGATCCGATGGAGATCTGGGAGAACACCCGCCGCGTGATCGGCGAGGCCCTCACCGCCGCGGAGATCAACCGCCACCAGCTCGCGGCCGTCGGCATCACCAACCAGCGCGAGACCGCCGTCGTGTGGGACAGGAACACCGGCGAGCCCGTCTACAACGCGATCGTCTGGCAGGACACCCGCACGCAGAAGATCGCGGATGAGCTGGGCGGCGACGAGGGCGCGGACAAGTACAAGGAGCGGGTGGGGCTGCCGCTGGCCACCTACTTCTCCGGCCCCAAGGTGGCCTGGATCCTGCAGAACGTCGAGGGCGCCCGGGAGAGGGCCGAGGCCGGGGACCTGCTGTTCGGCAACACTGACGCATGGCTCGTGTGGAACCTGACCGGCGGCGTGAACGGCGGCGTCCACGTCACCGACGTCACCAACGCCTCCCGGACCATGCTCATGAACATCGACACCCTCGACTGGAACGCGGACATCGCCGCGGACATGGGGATCCCGCTGTCGATGCTCCCGGAGATCAGGTCCTCCTCCGAGATCTACGGCTACGGCCGCAAGCAGGGCGTCCTCGTGGACACCCCGATCGCGGGCATCCTGGGCGATCAGCAGGCGGCCACCTTCGGGCAGGCATGCTTCGAGATCGGCCAGGCGAAGAACACCTACGGCACCGGCAACTTCATGCTCATCAACACCGGCGAGGAGCTGGTGCGCAGCGAGAACGGTCTGCTGACCACGGTCGCCTACAAGATCGGCGACAACAAGCCGATCTACGCGCTGGAGGGCTCGGTGGCCGTGACCGGCTCGCTGGTGCAGTGGGTGCGCGACAACCTGGGCCTCATCAAGGACGCCCCGGAGATCGAGGACCTGGCGAAGCAGGTCGAGGACAACGGCGGCTGCTACGTGGTGCCGGCGTTCTCGGGCCTGTTCGCGCCCTACTGGAAGGCCGATGCGCGCGGCGCGATCGTGGGCCTGACCCGCTACATCACCAAGAACCACATCGCCCGGGCGACGCTCGAGGCCACCGCCTTCCAGTCCGCCGAGCTGCTCGAGGCGATGAACGCGGACTCCGGCGTGGACCTCACCGAGCTGAAGGTCGACGGCGGCATGGTCATGAACGAGACGCTCATGCAGTTCCAGGCGGACATCCTGGGCGTCCCGGTCGTGCGGCCCCAGGTCATCGAGACCACGGCGCTCGGCGCCGCCTACGCCGCGGGGATCGCGGTGGGCTACTGGTCCGGCGAGCAGGACGTCATCGACAACTGGGCCGAGGGCAAGCGCTGGGAGCCGAACATGGACGAGGAGACCCGCGCGCGGTCCCTGCGCCTGTGGAAGAAGGCCGTCGAGCGCACCTTCGACTGGGTCGACGACGACACCGAGGCGGCCACCGCCTGATCGGGCGCGCTCGGACCGGAGGTGCGCCGAGGAACGAGGCGCCCCGGAGGTTCGTGCGCTGCCGGGACGTGAGTGCGACGTGTGCGCCGGTATCCGCTCTGGATACCGGCACACACGTCGCACTGCTGTCGGCGGCGCCGCGCGTGTGCGGTGAAGATGATGCATTCGGCACCGGAAAGCCGCACGTTCCCCGCACTGTCGGCGCGCTACGGTTCCGGGATGACCGCGCACTCCTTCGCCCTCGTCCCCGCCGCCTACGTCCTCCTGCGCCGGGAGGGGACGGAGGGGAGGACGGAGGTGCTCCTGCAGCAGCGGGCGAACACCGGCTACCGCGACGGCCACTGGTCCGCGGGCGCGGCCGGGCACATCGAGCGCGGCGAGACCTCACGCGCCGCCGCGGTCCGGGAGGCGCGCGAGGAGCTGGGCGTGCAGGTCGATCCCGCGGATCTGCAGCTGCTCACCGTCATGCAGCGCACCGACGGCACGGACGATCCGGTGGAGCAGCGGGTCGACTGGTTCTGGGCCGCCGACCGCTGGGAGGGCACGCCCCGGATCCTGGAGCCGCAGAAGTGCTCGGGCCTGGCCTGGTTCCCGCTCGCGCAGCTGCCCGCACCGGTGGTCCCGCATGAGGAGCTCGTGCTGCGCTCGGTGCGGGAGGGCGTGCTCGGCCTCGACACCGTGTGGGGGCCGATGCGATAGCCGACCGAGCTCGCCGGACCGGATGGCGCGGGCGGCCCGGCCGGAGAGGCGCGACGACGCCGCCCGGACGGCCGAGCCGTTCCCTCCCCGGGCCGGCCCTCGAACATCACGCGGAGGCGAACCGGTCCGGGGTGAACGCCGCCAGCAGGGGGTGGCGGCCGCCGGTGGTGACCTCATGGGCGATCGTCTCCCCGGCGACGAGCGCGAGGGTCGCCCCGGAGTGCGTGAACGCGACGAAGCAGCCGGGCAGGGCTCCGACCGCGCCGAGGACGGGCTCGCCATCGGCCGGGATCGGCTTGCGACCGGCCGCCCAGCCGGCGGCGCGCAGCTGCGTCCCCGGAGCCAGCAGCCGCGAGGCCTCCGTCAGGAGCTCCTCGACGACCGACTCGTCGACGGTGCAGCGGCCGTCCTCGTGCTCGCGGATCCGGTCGACGTACCAGTCGTGGTCCACGCAGAAGGAGCCGCCGGGGTTCGGGCGCACCGCGGCGCGCGGGGTGTTCAGCACGGGGGCATCGACGCCTGCGGGCTCCGTCGTCACCAGCATCGACAGCGGCGACCCGTCGGGGATCCCGATCCCGGCGCGTGCCATCACGGCCGATGTGCTCGCGCCGCAGGCCACCACGACGGCATCGGCCCGCAGCTCGGTGCCCGTGGCATCGCGCACGCCGACGGCCCGGCCGCCCTCGACCAGGACCTCGCAGGTGCCGAGGCCGGTGCGGATCGTGCCGCCGCGTTCGCGCAGCTCCGCCGCCAGGTGCTCCACGAGATGGGGGAGCGAGACCCAGCCCTCTCCCGGGTTGAGGATCGCGGGATCGCCCGCCGCGTCGGGGTCCAGCCCCGGGAACGCGGCACGAAGCTCCTCGCGGCCCAGCAGACGGGATTCGTAGCCGCGATCGACCTCGAGATCGTGGCGGGCACGGGTCTCCCGGTCCGCATCCGCACCGTCGGTCCACCACACGCCGCCGGGGAAGCGCAGCCAGTCGCGGGAGGGGTCGGCGGCGAACAGGGTGCGGTAGCGGTCGACCCCCAGCACCCGCAGCGCGTGGTACTCGGGGCTGCGATCGCCCGCGGAGTTCAGCCAGGACAGGGAGCGCCCGGAGGCGCCGTCGCACAGCTCGCCCGCGGTGGCGAGGGTCGTGGCGAGGCCGGCCCGCGCCAGGTGGGTCGCGATCGAGGTGCCGATCGCTCCGCCGCCGAGCACGATCGCGCTCGCGGGCGGGGACGCCGGGGAGGTCGAGGAGTTCTGGGGGGTGGTCGTCGTGGTCATGGTGTCCTTCCGGTGTCGGGCAGAGGATCGGTCGTCGGGGCGGGTCAGGGGATGCTCGTGCGGCGGGAGGCGTGCGCCGCCTCGATGACGCGCAGCACGGCGACGGCGTCGGCCGGATCCACGGGAGGTGGGCCGCCGGAGCGCAGGGCGTGGGCGAGCTCGCGGTAGTAGCGACCGTAGTCGCCGGTTCCGGCAGGGGTGCGGATGGTCCCGGTGCCGGAGCTGAGCTCGCCGCGCTCCGCCTCGGTCTCCTGCCCGAACCCGGCCGTGCCCGGGCGGCGGCCCGTGCGCAGCATCTCCTCCTGCGGGTCCTTGCCGGCGCTGCGCCATGCGGCCCGGTCCCCGCTGACGTGGAAGCGGGCGCCCTCGAGGGCCGAGAGGCTCGACATGCTCAGCCGGGAGGTCGCACCGGAGCCGTGCGTCAGCACGAGGTGGGCGGTGTCGTCGGGGCCTCCCCGCACCGAGCGGACATCGGCCAGCACCTCCGTGACCGGGCCGAGGAGCTGCACGGCCTGGTCGATCAGATGGGTGCCGAGGTCGAAGAGGATCCCGCCGCCCGCATCGGCGCCCGCGCGGCCCTTCCAGCCGCGGGCGCCGTCCGGCTTCCACCACTCGAAGCGGGACTCGAGGGTGTGGACGGTGCCCAGCGCGCCCTCGGTCAGCAGCCCCTGCAGAGTGAGGAAGTCGGCGTCGTACCGGCGGTTCTGGTAGACGGACAGGCATCGGCCCCGCCGTGCGGCCTCGGCGATCAGGGCCTCGCCCTCGGCGCTGGTGGGGGTGAAGGGCTTGTCGACGACGACGTCGAGCCCGGCCTGCAGGGCCGTGCGGGCGAGCTCGGCATGGGTGCCGGGCGGCGTGCAGACGATGACGAGGTCGAGGTCCTCGGCATGGTCCGCGACGCCCGCCGGGTCCGCGATGATGCGCACGCCCGGATGCTCGGCCCGGGCCTGCTCGGCACGTCCCGGATCGCCGGTCGCGATGATCGCCACGTCGTAGTCCGGGTCCGCCTGCAGGAAAGCTCCGTGGAAGAAGCGGCCCGCGACGCCGTAGCCGAGGATCGCGGTGCGGATCGGCGCATCGCCTGCGGGCTCTGCGGCCCTGGCGGGGGAAGCGGTGGTCATGGAGGTCCTCCTGGAGGTCATTTGCCCATCCCGTCGGCGAGACCGCGGACGAAGGCGCGCTGGGCCGCGACGAACAGGGCGATCATGGGCACGGCGGCGAGGGTCAGCCCGGCGAACAGGACCGACCAGTCCGTCTGCAGGGCGTTCTTGAAGTCGAGCAGTCCGACGGGGAGCGTCTTCAGCCCGGGGTCGTTGACGAGCACGAGGGCGAAGGGGAACTCGTTCCAGGCGAAGAGCACATAGACGAGCCCTGCGCTGACCAGCACCGGCTTGCACAGCGGGAGCACGATGCGCCAGAAGGTCTGGGTGAGGGAGGCGCCGTCGATCACGGCGGCCTCGAGCACCTCGTCGGGGAGGGTGAGCATGTATGCGCGGATGAGGAAGATCGTGAACGGGAGCCGATAGGCGACGTAGACGATCACCAGCCCGACGAGGGTGTCGTGCAGGTGCAGGGCGATCATGAGCTGGAACAGCGGCACCAGGATCATGGTGGGCGAGACCATGAGGCCGCCGAGCATGAGGAGGCTGATCGCCCCGGAGAAGGGCAGCCGCAGCTTCGTCAGCGCGAAGGCCGCGGCGGTGCCCAGGGCCAGCACCAGCACCAGGGAGGCGAGGGTGATGAGCACCGAGTTCACGAAGTAGCCGAGCACTCCGCGCTCCCACGCGACGCCGAAGGCCGCGGGATCCAGCGAGGTCGGCAGGGCCCAGGGGCTCGAGAAGATCTCGGTGCTCGATTTGAAGGCCGACATCACCATCCACAGCAGCGGGTACAGGACGCCGACGGCCATGGCGGCCAGCAGCAGCCACACCAGCACGCGCGCGGCTCGCGCCGCAGGGGACGGGCCCGTGCGCCGCGCGGGGCGCGGCGGGGCGGACGCTCGGGCGGGGGAGGTGGCGGTCACAGGGTGACCCTCCTTCGACGGGTCCACAGCAGCTGGCCGACCCCCAGCGCCATCGTCAGCAGCAGCACGAGCGTCGACATGGTCGCGGCATAGCCCATGCGGTCGTTGACGAAAGCGTTCTGGTAGATGATCGTGCCCAGCACCTGGGTGGAGTTGTTGGGACCGCCGTTCGTCATGACGATGACCTCGTTGAACAGCAGCAGGGCGTTGGAGACGGTGACGAGCGTGAGGATCGCGACCATCTCACGGGTCAGCGGGACGGTCACCGAGAGGAACTGGCGCACGGGTCCGGCGCCGTCCAGGGAGGCCGCCTCGTAGAGCTCGCCGGGGATGCGCTGGATGGCCACCAGCAGCAGCGCGGTGACGTATCCCGTCCACTGCCACTGGCTCATGGCGATGATGGCGCCCATGGCGGTGCCGGGCTCGGCCAGCCACGCCCGGGACAGCGATCCCAGGCCCACGGCCTCGAGGGCCGCGTTGAGGAATCCGACCTGCGGATCGTAGACGAAGGTGAACAGCACGCCCGTGACGGTCATCGAGATCGTGGCCGGCAGGAAGTAGACGCTGCGCAGGAACGCCTGGAGCCGGCCCTTCGCGAAGCGGTCCAGCAGGGAGGCGAGCACCAGTCCGAAGCCCACCTGCACGATCACCGAGATGGCGGCGTAGGCGATGTTGTTGCGCAGGGCCACGCCCAGGAACGGGTCGGAGAAGGCCTTGCGGAAGTTCTCCAGGCCCACGAAGTTCATCTGCTGGTCGAAGATGCTCCAGGTGTAGAAGCTCAGCCGGATGTTCTGCAGCAGCGGCACGTAGAGCAGCACGAGCACGAGCAGCAGGGCGGGGGCGACCCACAGCAGGGCGCCGCGGCGGGAGCGGAGGGTCATCGCATGCACCTGCTTCGGGCGGGGCCGTCGGACGGCGCGGGGCGCGGGCGGTCAGCGGCTCGCATCGGAGACCTCCTTCAGGTCCTGGACGATCTGCTCGGGCGTGCGGGAGCCGTCGATCGCGGCCTGCCCGGCGGTCAGCCAGGCCTGGGCGACCTGCGGGGTGGCCTCCATGTCCAGCCAGATATCGAAGCGCTCGACGGAGTCGAGATGCTCGAGCGCACGGCTCAGCTGCGGCTGGACGTCGTCGACCGACGTCTCGGCGCCGATCACGACCGATGGCCGGTCCCTCATCTCCAGCATGGCGACGGCCATCTCGCGGGACGTCAGCATGCGGAGGAACTCGAGTGCGAGGTCGATCTTCGGGCTCGCCGGGTTGATCGCGAAGCCGTCGGGAGCGCCGGTGAGGGAGGCGTCGTCGCCGGCGCCGTCGGGGATCGAGGGGAAGGGGAAGAAGTCCCAGTTCTCGGCGACCTCCGGCGGGGCGCCGTTCTTCTCCCGCAGGGTGGAGAACTGGTTGGACTCGCTGTACATGAGCGGGGATTCGCCGTTGAGGAAGGCGGCTTTCGCCCGGTCGTTGCTCACGCCGTTGGCGGAGGGCGTGAAGCCGAGCGTCGCCAGCTCGTGCAGGTCGGCGAGGGCGCGGGCGTAGCCCGGGTGGGCGAACGTGGCGGAGTCCGGGTCGAGGTCGCGGGTGAACTCGTCCTGGGGGACGTGCTTGGCGACCAGCGTGGTCAGGTAGTGCACGCCGGGCCACATCGCTTGGTTGCCCATGGCGATGGCCGTGATCCCCTCCTCGGCGAAGGCGTCGCACATCTCCAGCAGCTCCGCGGAGGTCTGCGGGATCGCCATGCCGCGCTGCTCGAGCATCGCGGTGTTGGCGATCATGTACTTGCCGGACATGCTGATGGGCACGGCGTAGCGGCGCCCCTCGTAGGTGTAGGCGTCCACCGACACCGGAGCCAGGGACTGCTCCCAGGCCCCGGCCATCGCCTCGGTGAGGTCGTGGGTGAGACCGGCGCCGGCGAACTGCTCGCCGTAGCCGCCGGGCCACAGGAAGTAGACGTCGGGGAGCTTCCGGGAGGCCGTGAGCACGCGGATCCGTTCCTTGTAGGGGTCGTCCTGCACGGCGGTCAGGTCGACGGTGATGCCGGGGTGCGCGGCTTCGAAGGTGGCACGGACGTGCTCGAAGAACGCGGCGTGATCGCCTTCGGGCCACTTGTGCAGGACGGTGAGGGTGGAGTCGTCCGCGCGGCTCGCGCCGCAGCCGGGCAGGGCCAGGGCCGCAGCGCCCGCGGCGAGGGCGGCGAGCGCGGTGCGTCGTGTCGCCATGGGGGCCTTTCGTCAGGGGGAGTGCCGGCGGCGTTGCCGGTCACCAGGTTCTCGATCGTCAGAGACCGGTCTCAGTCTCCGAGGTTGAGAGCGGTCTCAATCGAGGTTTTCCGGTACTCTAGGGCCGTTCAACCCGCGCGTCAAGGAAGGAATCCCCGCCGATGCCCCCGAGCCGCCGCGATGTCACGATCGCCGATGTCGCACGTCGCGCAGGGGTCTCCCGCGCCCAGACCGCCCGTGCGCTGGGGGGATACGGCGCGGTCAGCGACGCCGTGCACTCCCGCGTCGTCGCGGCCGCGGAGGAGCTCGGCTACCGGGCCAACGGGCTCGCGCGCAGCGTCTCCACCGGGCGCTCCCAGTCGGTCGGCGTGGTGATCGGCGACGTGGAGAACCCCTTCTTCGGGCTCAGCATGCGCGGGATGTCCGACACCTTCCGGGAGGCCGGCTACGACGTGCTGCTCATGAACACGGGGGAGTCGGCGCAGCTCGAGGTCGAGGCGATCCGGAGCCTCGATCGCAAGCGCGTGGACGGCTTCGTCGTCGCGCCCGCCATCGCGGGCGCCTGGCCGCACCTGGAGGGCCTCGCCGCCGCGGGGCGGCCGCTGGTCCTGTTCGACCGCGCCGTGCCGGGGCTGGACGCCTCGACCGTCCTGGTGGACGTCTCCCGCGCCTCGCAGCAGCTCACCGGGACCCTTGTCGCGGCCGGGCATCGGCGCCTCGGCTTCGTCTCGACCTTGCGCGCCGGGTCCTCCCGATGGTCCCCCGAGCTGCGGATCTCCCACACCCCGGTCGGCCGGCGCATCGACGGGATGATCGCCGCACTGCAGGAGGCGGGCCTCGAGGCGGACCCGGAGACGATCCGGCTGGGCGCCCGCGGCGCGGACGACGTGCGTCGCATCGTCCGCGATCTGGCGACCCGGGCGGAACCGGTCACCGCCCTGCTCGCCTCCGACTCCCTGATCGCCGCCGCCGCCCTCGAGGAGCTGCGTGAGCTGGGGCTGTCCGTCCCGGGGGACATCTCCCTGGCGACCTTCGACGATCCCCCGTGGGCGGGCCTGGTCTCGCCGCCGCTCACGGTCGTGTCCCAGCCGGTCCTCGACGCCGGGATCGCGGCGGCGCGGCTCCTGCTGGCGCAGATGCGGGGCGAGGCTCCGCTGCCGCCTCCGCACCTCGAGGCGCGGCTGCTCGAGCGAGGATCCATCGGCCCCGCGCCCTCATGGCGGGGCCGGGATCGGGCCCCCGGGGACTGATGCGCCGCGGATCCCGTCGCCGGGCACGGGGCGCCTCGCGCAGGCGCCGCCCCCTCAGGCCGGTCCGAGCACGGTGCGGTGCGTGGCGTGCGCGGCCTCGATGATCCGCAGGACCTGCACGGAATCGGCGGGGTCCACGGGGAGCGGGCCGCCGGAGCGCAGGGCGTGCGCGAGCTCGCGGTAGTAGCGGCCGTAGTCGCCGGTCCCGGCGGGTGTCATGACCGTGACGGAGCCGTCGCTGAGCAGGCCGCGGTCGGAGGGAGGCTCCTCTCCGAAGTCGGGGGCGTCGGGCTGCACGCCCTGGCGCAGCGATGCCTCCTGGGGATCCAGCCCCTCGGTGCGCCAGGCCCCACGGTCGCCGCTGACGAGGAAGCGGGGGCCGGGGATCGCGGACAGCCGGCTCATGGTCAGCAGGGAGGTGCCGCCGGCCGCATGCGTGAGGACCAGATGCGCCATGTCGTCGGGGCCGCCCTGGATGGAGCGGATGTCCGCGAGCACCTCGGTGACCGGGCCCATCAGGAGCAGGGCCTGATCGACGAGGTGGGACCCGAGGTCGAACAGGACGCCGCCGCCCTCCGCCGGCCCGGCGCCGGCCTTCCAGCCGCGGCCGCCGCCGGGCCGCCACGTCTCGAAGCGGGACTCGAGGGTGTGCACGGCGCCCAGTGCGTCCTGCTCGAGGAGCCCCCTGAGGGTCAGGAAATCGGCGTCGTAGCGGCGGTTCTGGTAGACGGACAGGCGCCGGCCCAGCTGCCGGGCCTGCGCGATGAGCGCCTCGCCCTCCGCGCTGGTGGGGACGAAGGGCTTGTCCACGACGACGTCGAGGCCGGCCTCCAGGGCGGTGCGGGTGAGCTCGGCGTGGGAGGCGGGCGGGGTGCACACGATCACGAGGTCGAGGTCCGCGGCGTGCTGGGCGACCTCGAGCGGATCGGCGATCACGCGCGCTCCGGGATGGTCGGCCCGGGCCTGGGCGGCGCGCTCCTCGTTCGAGGTCGCGACGAGGACGACCTCGTAGGAAGGGTCCAGGCGCAGGAAGGCGCCGTGGAAGATGCGTCCGGACAGGCCGTAGCCCAGGATCGCGGTGCGCAGCGGGGCGGGGGCGTCGGTCATGGGAGCTCCTCGGGCCGGTGACGAGATGGGCCCAGCGTCGCACAGCCGGCGGCGCGGCGGTGCCAGACTGGGCTTCCGCACCCCGCCCGCCTATCCCAGGAGCCCCGATGCCGCTGACCCCCGAGCTGCTGCGCGCCCTGCCCAAAGCCGTCCTGCATGACCACCTCGACGGCGGGCTGCGGCCGCAGACGGTGCTGGACCTGTGCCGTGAGCAGGGTCTCCAGCCGCCAGGTGGATCCGGGGCAAGCGCCGAGGACGTGGCCCGATGGTTCGCTGGCTCCGCCGACTCCGGCTCCCTCGAGCTGTACCTCGAGACCTTCTCCCGCACCCTCGAGCTCATGCAGACCGCTCCGGCGCTGCGGCGGATCGCCCGCGAGTTCGTGGAGGACATGGTCGCGGACGGCGTCGTCTACGCCGAGACCCGCTGGGCGCCGATGCAGCACCTCGCCGGCGGCCTCGCCCTCGTCGAGGCGGTCGACGCGGTCCAGGCCGGGCTCGAGGAGGGCATGGCCTCCGCGCGCGCCGCGGGTCGGCCGATCCTCGTCGGCCAGCTGCTGTGCTTCCTGCGCCACCTGGCGCCGATGCCGGAGCTCGTCGACGTCGCCGCCGCCCGGCGCGAGCAGGGCGTGTGGGGCGTGGACCTCGCCGGGCCCGAGCTGGGCTTCCCCGCCGCCCCGTTCCGGGAGCAGTTCGATCGGGCCCGGGAGGCCGGGCTGCGTGTGACCGTCCACGCAGGGGAGGCCGATGGCCTCACCTCGATCCGTGATGCCCTGGACTGCGGCGCCGAGCGTCTGGGGCACGGCGTGCGGCTGGTCGAGGACCTCTCGGCGGACGGGCGACCGGGCCCGATCGCGGCCCGCGTGCGGGAGGACGGGATCTGCCTCGAGGTCTGCCCCAGCTCCAACTTGCAGACCGGCGCGGCGGACTCGATGGCCGCCCATCCTGCCGGCGCCCTGCTGCGCGCCGGGATCCCGCTGTCGATCAGCTCCGACAACCGCCTCATGAGCCGCACCCGCACCAGCCGCGAGCTCGCCCGGCTCGCCGAGGCCTTCGACTGGACCCTGGAGGACGTCGGCCGCACGGTCCTGGCCGGTATCGATGCGGGTTTCGGTCCCGAGGCCGAGCGCCGCGCGCTGCGCGAGGACGTCATCGTCCCCGCCTTCGCCGCCGCAGAGAGACGTCAGGCCGAGCAGGTCTAGCGTCTGCCTCGCAGACGACCTCGGACGCTGGCGATGCGCGGGGAGTCACCGACGTGCCGCCAGCGCCCGCCCCAGATGACGCTCCGCCCCCAGCAGCCGCTCCCGCGGACTCAACATCTGAGCACCTTTCCCCGCTCTGATCACCCGCGAGACAGCGATCAGGGCGCTCGTCAACGCGATGCTGTCGCGCAGCACACCGGCATCGAGATCGAGAGAGCCGGCGCCGTCCAGGTAGCTCGCGAGCAGCAGGTCCTCATCGGCGTCGACCCACGCGGCGAAGGAGGCGAGGTCAGCGCCGACGGGAGCGCAGCCCAGCTGATCCCAGTCGATCGCCGTGACCGTCGGTCCGTCGTGCCGAAGCAGGTTGCGCGGAATCGCATCTCCGTGGGACAGCACGTGCGGCATCGCATCCAGACGGTCCAGGATGGATTCGCGAAGGCGCCAGACCTCCTCGGCATCGGCGACGACGCGTGCGGGGACGCCGTCGACCTGGAGACGGACCGGGTCGTGCCTGGCTGCCATCCTGACGCGGTCCCGCAACCGGCCCCGGACGAACCAGCCCGGATCCTCGAGGTCGACAGCGGCGAAGGTTCCCAGGGCCCGCGCGGTGATCGCCGGCGGAATAGGAGTCGGCCGTATGTACTCTGCCCAGATGGTCGCCCCCTCCTCGTCCTCCTCGACGAAGGAATCCGGCGCTACGAGACCGGTGAACTCCGTGCCGATCCCCGATTCGACGAGTGCGACCTCGCGCCGCCACCAGCGGAAGGAGCTGGGATCGCGGTGCTCGGGATCTGGCTGGAGCCGCTTGACCACCCAGTCCCGGTCGTGGCGTCGAGCTCGCCAGACGCCGAGCGTCGCAGCACCTTCGTCTGCGCCGATCATCTCCCAGGTGGCATCCGGTGCCCAGCCACGTCCCATCAGCCCAGAGTAGTGACATCGAGGACGAGGCCGGGTCAGCAGGGGAGCGCGGCGTCGATGGCGGCGATGACCTCGGGGGCGTCCGGCGTGGTGCTCAGGCGGAACCGTGTTACGGAACCATCGGCCGTGACCAGGAACGTCTCGACGTTCTACGCGACCGGGCCGGCCTCGCCCCCGGCGTCCGGCGTCTGCGTGAGCGCCCGATAGAGCGGGTGCGCGCCCTCGCCGCCGTCCTCGATCGTGTCGAGGATCGGGAAGGAGACGCCCCAGGTGGTCGAGCAGTACTCGAGGATCTCCTCGATGGTGCCGGGCTCCTGGCCCATGAACTGGTTGCAGGGGAAGCCCAGCACCATGTCAGCCCTCGCGGACCGTAGTCGCGCTGCAGCTGCTCGAGCTGCGCATACTGCGGCGTGGGCCGCACTGCGAGGCGACCTCGACGATCAGGACCGGCCCGCCGGCGTCGTCCTGCCGGGTCCGCGTCGCGCTCTATGCGTCGGCGCACTCGATGCTGGCCAGGTCCGTGATCTCGCTCGTCGATACTCTCCCTCGTACTACCGTGCGGCACGCTCTCGTGTGCGTGCCGACTGCGGCCGTCAGTGTGGTCGCCGGTCGGCCCCGATCCGATCCGGTGCCGGCCGCGCCCGGGGCGCCGACGGCCTCGGCCCGGTTGGCGCTCGGTCCTACGCCGTGCTCAGCGCTGAGGCGGTCGAGTCGCCGACCTGCCGAGCGATGGTCTCGAGGGTGCCCTCGCCCTCGCGTCCGGCAGGGCAGTCTCGGAAGAACGCCCTCGGTCGATCGCACCATGCGACCTAGTCGAGGGCTTCGGTCGAGACATAGTCGACCAGTTTCCAGAATCGGAGGCGTGGTCTGTCATCAGTAGTGCATCCCCATCGCGGCGCGGGTCTCCTGGAGGGTCTCTGCCGCGATTCGACGCGCGGCATAGTTGCCGGCGCGGAGTACCTCGGCCGCATCGGCGATGTCCAGGGCGGCGCGGCGCCGGCGCAGATCGCGCAAGAACTCGTTCACCGCTTCCGTAGTCAGGTTCTTCAGGGCGCCGCTGCCCGTGGAACCGATCTCGTCGGCGATATCCTGGGGCGGCTGCCCCAGGCAGACGGAGGCGGTTTCGAGGAGGGCGGACACGCCGGGACGGGTGTCGGGGTCATAGGTGATGGTCCGCTCGGCATCCGTCGGGGCCTTTCGGATCTTCCGGGCCGTCTCATCCTCGCTCATGGCCAGGGTGATCGTGTTGCCGTAGCTCTTGGACATCTTCCTCCCGTCGAGCCCGGGGAGCTCCGGGGACTCTGTGATGAGGGCTTCGGGCTCGGGGAAGACCTCGCCGTATCTCTCATTGAACCGGCGTGCGATGGTCCGGGTGACCTCGACGTGAGGCAGGTTGTCCTTGCCGACAGGAACCAGGTTCCCCTTGCAGAACAGGATGTCGGCGGCCTGGTGGACGGGATAGGTCAGCAGGAGCCCGTTCAACGCTCGCCCGGAGCTGAGTTGCTCGGCCTTGACGGTCGGATTCCGATGGAGCTCTGCTTCCGTGACGAGGCTCAGGAACGGGAGGAAGAGCTGATTGAGCTCCGGGACGGCCGAGTGGGTGAAGATCGTCGAGCATGCCGGATCGATCCCGGCGGCGAGGTAATCCAGGGCTGCGCTGTACACGTGGTCGCGAACTGCGCCTGCCGTGTCACGGTCCGTGATGACCTGGTAATCGGCGAGGATCACGAACGTCTCGACGCCTGCGTCCTGCAGACGGACGCGTTCGCGGATGGTCCCGACATAGTGGCCGAGGTGCAGCTGGCCGGTAGGGCGCTCCCCGGTCAGGACGCGGTACCGCTCGGGGTTCTTGCTGATCGAGGACCGCAGGGCGGGCATGCGATCGACGGTCGCGGAGAATGAGTCCATGGAATGCTCCTTCGAAGGAAGTGAGCTGCACGGACAGAGGACGCCACGGGGTCGCGGGCTGCCGCGCAGCCCGCGAATGAATGCGTCACGGCTGCAGGAGCAGCCGCCACCAGGAGGAACCGGAAAGACGCATGCGCCAAAGGTATCGCACCGCGGCAATCCCCGAGGGACGAGCGTCTCAGAGCCCGGTACGCGCCCCCGGGGATCACGCATCAGATGCCGCGGCGCCTGACCTGCTGACGGTTCGGGTCGATTCCGCGGCAGTCAGGCGCTGATCGCCTCGGCCCGATAGGCGCTCGGCCGGACGCCGTGCTCCCGGTGGAACGCCGTGCTCAGCGCGAAGGCGCTCGAATAGCCGACCTGCCGGGCGATCGTCTCGAGGGTGTCCTCGCTCTCGCGCAGCATGTCCGCGGCCAGGCACAGCCGCCACCCGGTGAGGTAGGCGATGGGGGATTCCCCGAGCAGGTCGCGGAAGCGGCGGGCGAAGGCCGCGCGGGAGACCTGCGCCTGATCCGCCAGGGATGCCACGGTGTGCGGCAGCTCCGGATTGCTGTGGATCTCCTCCAGCGCAGGCCCGACCACCGGATCCGCCGCCGCGGAGAACCAGGCCGGTGCCGATGCGCCGTCCGCCGCATCCTCCGGGTGGGCGAGTCCGTCGCGCAGCGCTCCGATGAGCACCAGGTCCAGCAGCCGGTCCAGCACGGCCTGCTGCCCGGGCTCGTCCCGGAGCAGCTCCTCCTCCAGCAGGTCCATCGGCGCGCGGCTCTGCCGCTCCGCCGGGACCACCAGCATTCGCGGGAGGCCGCCCAGCAGGCGCCGCGTGAGGCGCCCCGTCGCAGCGAACGACCCCGTGAACAGGGCGTGCTCGGCATCCAGGCGATCACCGCAGGCGCGGGTCCCCAGCCCGATCTCGCTCTCGGGCAGCACCGCGCCGTGCGCATCGGTGCACGATCCGTCGGCCAGGCACACGTACCGAGGAGGGGTGGGGGAGTCCGGATCGCTGGTCACCGAGAACGCGCGCGGTCCGGTCACGACGGCGAGGTCCCGCGGGGCCAGGAGCAGCGGTGGGCCGCCCCCGCTCTCGAGCCAGGCGCTGCCGCGCAGCATCGTCACCACGGTCATGGTCGCCCCCTCGTCCAGGCGGATCCGCCACGGCGGGCTGAGCAGGTTCGTGCCCAGCAGCGCACCCGACGCGCGGATGCGCTCGACCAGGCGGGTCAGAGCGTCCATGCCCCACAGCGTAGACGCTCGCGCATCGCTGCGAGATCCTGCGATATTCAGCGTCTCGCATCGTGCTGGTTGGCTGGGGAGCATGACGACGACGAACGACCCCTCGACCATCGGCTCCGCTTCCTCCCCTGGCCGTGTCCCGGCACTCCTCGCGCATCCCCCGGCCCCCGGCACCTCGCTGTGGGTTCATGCGCACCCGCAGGAAGGATCCCTCAACGACCAGCTGTTCCGCGCCGGCACGGCGGCGCTCGCCCGTCGCGGCGAGGTGCTCCGCAGCGACCTGTACCGGCAGGGCTTCGACCCTGTGCTGCGGACGCAGGACGCCGGCGACCGCGCGGCCGACCGCGGGAACCTGGCCTCCCGGATCGCGCAGGCCCATGCCGACGGTCAGATCCCCGGGGCCGTCCGCGAGGAGCAGCGCAAGCTCGCCGCCGCCGAGCTGCTGGTCCTCCAGTTCCCGCTGTGGTGGTACGGCACGCCGGCCATCCTCAAGGGGTGGCTGGATCGCGTGCTCACCGAGGGCTTCGCCTACGGCGACATGGACCCGGAGCTGGCGGTGCCGCGACGCTACGGGGACGGCGGGCTCGCCGGCCGACGGGCGCTGGTGGTGGTCACAGCGGGGGAGGACCCCGCCTCCATCGGCCCGCGCGGCATCAGTGGGGACATCGAGTCGCTGCTGTTCCCGCTCACCCACGGCACGCTCTGGTACGTGGGCATCGAGGTGCTGGACATCCACCTCGTGACCGATGCCGACGCCCTCGGGGCCGACGGCGTGGCGCGCGAGGTCGACCGGCTGCGGGAGCGCCTCGACGGGATCGACGCCGAGCGGCCCGTCCCCTTCCGGTCCCTGCGCGAGGGCGACTACCGCGGGACCCGCGCGCTGCGCGAGGACCTGCTGCCCGGGCGCGTCGATCTCGGGATCCATCGGCAGCTCTCCCGCTGAGCATCGGCCCATCGGCCCCGCGGGGGTGTCGACGCGCCCGCCCGGTGCACTGCACCGCCCCGCTCCGGTCCTTCCAGCCGGCGCAGGGCGGTGCTACCCTTCCGGACCATGAGGCGCATGCAGCGATTTGCGGGCCCCCGGCCGATCACGGCCGCGGGGTCCTGATGCTGCGCTGAGCAGGCGCCGGGTCCGCGCAGGCACGGCCGGGGGAGCACCCGCCCCGATCGGACCGCTTCCTGCAGGAGACCCTCATGACCCCTCATCCCGCCTCCGTCCACGCCCGCCCGGCCTCTGCGGCGGACGCCCATCTCACCCCGGAGCAGCTGCTTCACGCCCTCACGCTGCGTGACCTCACCGATCCCGATCAGGGCGAGCACGCCATGCAGCAGCTGCTCGCCGCCGTCACCGACGCCGTGCGCCCGGCGGGCGAGGGCACGGTCCGCACCGTGCGCACCCCGCCCATCGTGCCCGTGCGCGACAACTACGACCGCCTGGGCTACGCCCCGGACGACGTCACCCGAGCCCGCCGCTACACCCGGTACGTCTCCCCGACCACGATGCTGCGCAGCCACACCAGCGCTCAGCTGCCCGCGGTCCTCGAGGAGTATCGCGGGCGGGAGGGAACGGGGGTCGATGACCTGATCGTCGTCCCCGGGCTCGTCTACCGCCGCGACGCGGTGGACCGCAGCCACGTCGGGGAGCCCCACCAGGTCGACCTGTGGCGCCTGCGCGATCGCCCGGACACCACCGATGCCGAGATGCTCTCGATGATCGACGCGGTGGTCGACACCGTGCTGCCGGGGGCCCAGCGGCGCCTCACGCCCGCCGCACACCCCTACACGCGCGGCGGCCGCCAGGTCGACGTGCTCCTGGACGGACAGTGGCTCGAGATCGCCGAATGCGGTCGCATCCACCCGGCGGTGCTCGAGGGTTCCGGCCTGGATCCCCGGAGATGGTCGGGTCTGGCGCTGGGCATGGGGCTGGACCGGGCGCTCATGCTGCGCAAGCAGATCCCCGACATCCGCCTGCTCCGGGCGCGGGACGCACGGATCGCCGACCAGATGCGCGACCTCGCACCCTGGCGGCCGGTCTCCTCGCAGCCGCCGGCCCGCCGCGACCTGTCCGTCGTCCTTCCCTGCGGGGAGGACGAGGAGACCCTCGGCGACCGGGTGCGCACCGCCCTCGGAGACGATGCCGAGCTGCTCGAATCCGTCTCCATCCTCTCCCGCACCCCGGCGGATCGGCTTCCGGCCGCGGCGCGGGACCGGCTGGGGATCCTGCCGGGCCAGGAGAACGTCCTGATCCGCATCGTGCTGCGACCCTACGACTGCACGCTGTGGGCCGCCGAGGCCAACGCTCTGCGCAACCGCGTCTACCGCGCCCTCCACGAGGGGCCCGTGCTGGAGCTGATCTGAGCATCGGGCGCGACCGGGCCCCGACCGCCTCCCCCGGCGGGGACGGCTGGGGCCCGGTCAGGTCGGGGCGCGGAAGGATCGCGTCACAGCAGGGCGCGCACCGTCTCGACGATCTTCGCCGTGCTCACCCCGTAGCGGTCCTCGAGAGTCGGCAGAGCGCCCGCGTCGAGGAAGGCGTCCGGCAGGCCGATCGGCGTGATCCGCTCGCCCAGGCCCTCGCCGGCGACGACGCGCGAGACGATGTCGAACAGGCCGCCCACCACGGAGTGGTTCTCCGCCGTGAGGACGAGGCGGCCCTTGCCGAGCTGCGCCAGCAGCGATGCCTCGTCGAAGGGCTTGAGCGTGGGGGAGTGGAGAACGGCGACGCCCACCCCGTCGGCCTCGAGCTGCGCGGCGGCCGCGAGGGCGCGCTCGGTCATGAGGCCGGTCGAGACGATGAGGACATCGGCCCCGTCCCGCAGCAGCTTCGCCCTCCCGAGCTCGAAGGTGTAGCCGTACTCGTCGAGCACGAGCGGCACCCGGCCGCGCAGCAGCCGCAGGTAGGTGGGGCCCTCGGAGGCGGCCAGCTGCGGCACGGCCTGCTGGATGTCCAGCGCGTCGCAGGGGTCCACGATCGTCAGGTTCGGCATCCCGCGCAGGATCGCGACGTCCTCCGTCGCCTGATGCGAGGGGCCGTACCCGGTGGTCAGGCCCGGCAGGGCGCAGACCATGTTGACGTTCAGGTTCGCCTCGGCGATGTCCAGGCACAGGAAGTCGTAGGCGCGGCGGGTCGCGAAGACCGAGTAGGTCGAGGCGAAGGGGATGAAGCCCTCCATCGCCAGCCCCGTGGCGGCGCCCAGCAGCGCCTGCTCCGCCATGCCGATCTGGTAGAACCGTTCGGGCATCGCATCGCGCAGGATGTGCAGGTCGGTGTACTTCGCGAGGTCCGCGGACAGGCCCACGATCCGCTGGTCCGCCCGGGCGGCCTCGAGCAGGGCCTGGCCCAGCGGCGCGGCGACGGAGCGCTGGCCCTCCGCGGCGAGGTCGACGCTCATGGCGCCGGAGGTGAGGCGGGGCTTCGTCGTGCCGCCGGGGATGGGGGTGCTCATCGCAGCTGCTCCTTCCGGGCGGCATGGTGCTCCGCCAGCTTCTCGTGGGCGTGCGCCCATTCGTCCTGATCGACCCGCATGAAGTGCAGCTTCTCCCGCGCCTCGAGGAAGTCGACGCCGGCGCCGAGCCTCGTGTCCGCGATGAGGACCCGGGGTCGCAGATCATCGGCCTCCCGCAGCTCGATCAGCGCTGCGAGCAGGGCGGCCACGTCGTTGCCGTCGCAGCGCCGGGCCAGCCAGCCGAAGGCCTCGAACTTGTCGGCGACCGGTTCCATCGACAGCATGTGCGTCGACTTCCCGTCGGCCTGCTGATCGTTGAAGTCGACGACCGCGATGATGTTCGACAGCCCGTGATGGGAGGCGACGGCCGCGGCCTCCCAGGTCGATCCCTCGCCCAGCTCCCCGTCGGAGAGCAGGTTGTACACGAACCGGTCCGAGCCCTTGCGTCGCAGCCCCATCGCCACGCCGCAGGCGATCCCCAGGCCGTGACCCAGCGAGCCGCCGGAGATCTCGACCCCCGGGGTGTAGGTGCGCATCGCGGACATGGGCAGGCGGGAGTCGTCCCCCGCGTAGGTCTCGAGCTCCTCGAGGGGGAGCACCTTCGCCTCGGCGAGCGCCGCGTACAGCGCGAGCGCGTAATGGCCGATGGACAGCTGGAAGCGGTCGCGGTCCTCGGACTCGGGATCCAGGGGGTCCAGGCGCAGCTGGTCGGCGAAGAGCACCGCCAGCACATCGGCGATGTCGAGGGCCTGGCCGATGTATCCCTGGCCCTGCACCTCCGCCTGCACGAGCGCGTTGCGGCGGATCCGGAAGGCCGCCTCCTCGAGCCGGAGCAGGCGCTCGCGGTCCAGGCCGGGCGGGGAATCGGGCGGGGAGATGGTCATGCTCGTCCTCTCGTGGGGGCGGCGGAGCGGGAGACGCGCCGCCACAGGTCGAAGTGCTCGGTCATCGCCGCGGTCACGGCGGCCGGCCTGCGGGAGCGCAGGGCTCGGGTGATCTCGAAGTGCACGGCGTCGGTCACGAACATCTCGGGGACCTCGCCGCCGTTGGTGGCGATCTCGCGGCTGATGACGATGCGGCGCCGTTCGAGCAGGAGCTCATGGAGGGCCTGGTTCATGCTGCCCACGACATACGTCATGATCGGGTTGTCGAGGATGTCGAACAGTGCCAGGTGGAAGTCGTGATCGGCCCTCAGCCCGGCCGCGAAGTCCTTCTGCGCGGAGGCATCGATCATGTCGTGCACGGTCTGCTCGAGCGCGAGGATCTGCGTCTCGGTGACGTGCTCGAGGATGCGCGGGGCGATCGCGATCTCGAGCATCTCGCGGGCCTGGGCGATCTGGCCGGTCGAGACGAGTCCCGCGCGCAGCATGAGCGTGAAGACGTTGCCGGTGCCGGAAGCCGCCGGGTCCACGAGGAGGTTCCCGGACCCCTGGACCTTCCGCAGCATGCCGAGCATCTGCAGACCGGAGAGCCGTTCGCGCACCTGGGAGCGGGACAGACCGCTGATCTCCGCCAGGCGGCGCTCGGTGGGCAGCCGGATCCCCTCCGGGGTGCGGACCCCTTCGCGCATGAGGGTGTCGAGGAACTCGAGCGAGGCAGGTTCCATCGGACAGGTCTCCTTCGACACCGGTGGTGAGGACGAGGGGATCGAACCACGCACGTCCGTCGCGCGGCAATGCGTCCCCTCGCCCCGTGCGCGGTCTCCGCCCCGTGATGGTGCAGGTCAGAAGCCGGGGAGGCGGACCTGATATTGGTCGACCAATCGGAGAGGCGCGATGGGCGGGGAGCAGGAGGGAGAGGCTCGCACGGGGCGCTCGCGACTGCCTGACCCGGCCCGTCGCGCTCGCAGAATCGGGCCCGCAGCTGCGCCGGACCACCCCCCCCCGGATGAGATTGGCAGGACCAATCGTGAGGCGGGTTCGAGGCTGTGACCTGTGGCGATGCCGACACTGCTCGGCGAGCAGTGGTCCGACCGATTGTCGACCTCCCAGGCTGCTCCTAGGTTTCTGGGATCAGCCCCGGCCGCCGCCTCGGCGCCGCACCACGACGATGTGAGAGGACCCTCGCGATGAGCGCAGACCCCCGGACCCAGACCGCCCCCGCCGCACAGCGCACCGCCGTCGTCACCGGCGGCGCGGCGCCGCGCAGCATCGGCCGCGCGACCGCGCACCGCTACGCCCGCGAGGGCTGGGCCGTCGTGGTCGTGGATCGCGATGAGGCCGGTGCCCGCGAGGTCGCGGAGGAGATCGCCGCCCAGCACGGCGTGCCGACCCTGTCCTTCGGGGTGGACGTCACCAGCTCCGCGGATGTCGATGCGGCGGCTGCCGCGGTCGCCGCCTCGGACCTGCCCGCCGTCGGGGCGCTCGCGAACATCGCCGGCATCCCCTCCCCGGTGCCGTTCCTCGAGGTCAGCGACGAGCTGTGGGACCGGATCATCGCCGTGAACCTCACCGGCTCCTTCTACACCTCCCGTGCCTTCGTCCCGCAGATGCTCGAGGGCGGCTACGGCCGCGTGGTCAACATGTCCTCCGTGTCCGCCCAGCAGGGTGGCGGCGTGTTCTCCAAGACCCCGTACTCGGCTGCGAAGGCCGGCGTGCTGGGCCTGACCCGCTCCCTCGCCCGCGAGCTCGCTCCCCACGGCATCACCGTCAACGCGATCTCCCCCGGCGCCGCGGACACCAACATCCGCGCCGGCGGCACCTCCGAGGAGGCCGAGGCCGCGATCAACGCCTCGATCCCCATGGGCCGCCAGGCCTCCGCCGAGGAGATCGCGGCGCTCGTGCTGTGGCTCTCGAGCGAGGACGCCGGCTACATCACCGGCACCACGCAGCCCATCAACGGCGGCGCCTACATCTCATGACCGCCTCCCCCAGCGCCGACCTCCTGAGCCCCGCGGAGCGCGTGGGCGTCTCCACCATCACCTTCCGTCACCGTAGCCTCGCCGAGGCCCTCCGCCTCATCGCGGAGGCCGGGGCGAGCCGCATCGATCTGGGCGCGATCCCCGCCGTCACCGACCACGTGCCCGTGCCCTTCACCGGGGACCCCGTCGCGGTCGCGGCCCAGGTCTCGGCGGCGGGGCTCGCGGCCGATGCCGTCAACGCCGATCCTGGCGACCTCAACGACCCGGACCTCGACGAGGACGCCTTCGCCGCCGTGATCGACGGTCTCGCCGCCCTCGCCGCGGCCTGCGGCGGCGCCCTCATCGTGCCCGCCGGGCGCGCCGACTGGGAGCCCTTCTCCTCTCCCGAGGAGGACCTCGCACTCATCGTGCGGCGCCTGCGGCTGGCCGCGGAGGTCTGCTCCCACCACGGGACCCGCCTCCTGGTCGAGGTGCTCCATCACCGCCGCTACATCCACACGACCGCCGCGGCCGACGCCCTGCTCGCGCAGCTCGGACCCGAGGAGATCGGCCTGCTGCTGGACGTCTCCCACGTCGTCGCCTCCGGGGAGGATCCCGCCGCATGGGCCGCCCGCCAGGCCTCGCGCATCGAGCGCGTGCACCTGCGCGACGCCGTCCCCGGGGACCTGAACCTCGCCATCGGCGCGGGACAGGTCGACTTCCCCGCCGTGATCCAGGTGCTCGAGCGCCACGTGCCCGGAGTGCGCTACGTCCTCGAGCTCGAGACCCGTGACGTGCAGGAGGAGGACCGCGAGGCCGACCTCGCCCGCAGCCTCGCCCTGATCCGCGCGCTCCTGCCGCGCTGACCGATTCCTTCCTGCTCTTCTGTCCTGTTCTTCCCAGCTCTCCGAAGGAGGAGACCATGCACGACGACGTGCCCCTGCGCCGCCGCACCCTGCGCCGACGCTCCCTGCTGCAGGCAGGGATCGGCGGGGTCCTGGGCACGGGCGCCCTCGCCGCCTGCGCCGGCGGCGACGGCCCCCGCAGGACCGATTCGGTCCGCATCATCCTGGGGCACGGCGCCGCCCCCGGCAACCCGCGCTCCGACGGCGCCCTCGCCTTCCAGAAGCTCGTCGCCGAGAAGTCGGGCGGCGATGTCGAGATCCAGATCCTGGGCCAGGAGGCCGTCGGCAACGACACCGAGATGATGGTGTCGGTGGCCGCCGGCACCCTGGACATGAGCATCAACTCCCAGGGCCCCTTCTCCACCTACGTGCCCGAGGCCGCCCTGGTGGGCCTGCCCTTCCTCTTCGAGAGCTCCGCCCACGCCTACGCGGTCCTCGATGGGGACATCCAGGGCGAGCTCGCCGCCCACGCGGAGGAGAAGGGCTTCCACGTCCTGAACTTCTGGGACAACGGGATGCGCGACATCACCAACTCCAAGCACCCGATCGAGGTTCCGGGCGACGTGGCAGGCCTGAAGATCCGCACGCCCGACGACCCGATGACGATCGACATCTTCGGGCAGCTGGGCGCGAACCCGACCCCGATGGCCTTCGGCGAGCTGTACCTGGCGCTGCGCCAGGGCGCCGTCGACGGGCAGGAGAACCCGGTCGTCAACATCAAGAGCTCCTCCCTGCAAGAGGTCCAGAAGCACCTCGCCGTGACCGGGCACAAGTACGAGATGAACCCCTTCGTCATGTCCACCACGCGCTGGCAGAACCTCGACGCGGACGTGCAGCAGGTGATCTCCGAGGCGGCCGCGGAGGCCGTCGACGAGCAGCGCCGCCTCATGACCGAGCAGACCACCGAGATCTACGCCGAGTTCGAGGCGACCCTCGAGGTCAGCCACCCCGATCGGACCGTGTTCCGCGAGGCCACCCATCCCGTGTACGAGCGGTGGCAGGCGGAGTTCCCCGACTTCTTCGACCAGATCACCGCCGCCGCGGACGACGTCCGCGCCGATCACGAGGAGGAGAGCGCATGAGCCGCCGTCCGAGCACCGCCGAACCGGCGTCCGCTCCCGTCATCACCGAGGAGGACCTCGCCGCCCTCGACACCTCCGAGGGAGGCGAGACCCTCGACCGCCCCGAGGAGATCGTCAACCTCGTCGCGGAGAAGGCGGGCGCCGCGCTCGCGATCCTCACGACCGCCGTGATCGTCGTGCTCGTGACCGTCGCGGTCGTGCTGCGCTACTTCTTCAACTCCTCGCTCCCCGTCGCCTCCGAGGGCCCCACCTACCTCTTCCCCTGGCTGATCGCCGGCGGGGCCATCGTGGCCCAGGCCACTCGCGGACACATCGCCGTGGACGTCCTCGTGGGCCGTCTGGGCGGCCGCGCCCACGACCGCGCCCAGATCGCGATCTGGGCGTTCAGCGCGATGCTGCTGGGCTATCTCACCTACCTCGCCGTCTACCTGATCCCGCCGATGGCCGCGCAGTCCACGCCCATCATGGGCTGGCCGCAGCTGGGCAGCTTCGGCGCGTTCATCCTCATGGTCGCGGTCATGACGCTCCAGGCCGCCGCCCGCACCCTCCACTACCTCCGCCACGGCGCACCCGAGAAGAATGAGGCCCCCGATGCTTGAGGCGCTCCTGGCCATCGCCGTCTTCATCGTCCTGCTCCTGCTGGGCATCCCCGTCGCCTTCGCGATCATCGCGGGCGCGGTCGTGGGACTGTTCGCCGTGGGCTCCCTGCCGATGGAGGCGCTCGCGCAGCAGTCCTTCAGCCCCGTCGGCGACTACTCGATGCTCGCCATTCCCTTCTTCATCCTCACCGCCGACCTGCTGTTCAGCGGCAAGCTGGGCGCGCAGGTGATCGGCCTGGCGACCCGCGTCGTGGGCCGCTTCCGCGGAGGCGTCGGCATGACGACGGTGCTCACCAACGCCGTGTTCTCCGGCATCTCCGGATCGGCCGTGGCCGATGCGACCGGCATCGGCAAGGTCGTCATCCCCTGGACCAGGCGCCTGGGCTACTCGGGCGGCTACGCGACCGCCGTGAACGCCTCCGCCTCCACCCTCGGCGTCATCATCCCGCCCTCGATCCCGATGATCCTGTACGCGGCCGCCTCCGGGGCCTCGGTCGCCGCGGTCTTCAACGCGGGCATCGGCCCGGGCATCTTCACCGCGGTCATCCTGCTCGTGCTGTGCTGGGCGGTCGCCGTCAAGGGCGGGTTCCCCCGGGTCAAGGCGTCCTTCACCCTGAAGCGTCTGCTGGTGGACCTGCTGTTCGCGACCCCCGCGATCATCATCCCCATCATCCTGATCCGGGTGGTGCTGTTCACCGGCGTCGCGACGGTGACCGAGGTGTCCGTCCTCGCGGTGGTGTACGCGCTCGCCGTGCGGGTGCTGCTGTACCGGGACCTGAGCTTCGCGCAGATGAAGCGGGCCTTCGTCGAGTCCGCGGCCGCGAGCGCCGTGGTGCTGCTGCTGATCATGTTCTCCTCGGCGCTCGCGTGGCTGCTGACGATCCAGGAGGCGCCCCAGGCCCTGGCCCGCACGATCACGGGCGCCTTCGGCCAGGAATGGATGGTCGTCCTCGCGATGGTGGTGATCCTCCTGGTCACCGGCATGTTCCTCGACATGGCCCCGGCGATCCTGCTGCTCACCCCGGTGCTGATGCCGCTCGCCTCTGCGATCGACATGGGCCTGATCCACTTGGGCCTGGTCATGGTCGTCACTCTGGCGATGGGCCTGTACACGCCGCCGGTCGGCACGACGCTGTACATCTCCGCCGCGATCGGCAGGGTGCCGGTGATGCAGACGGCCAAGGCGCTGCTTCCCTTCTACGGGGCCGGCATGCTGGTCGTGGTGATCGTGGCGTTCTTCCCGCAGCTGCTGTTCATCACCACCGCCTGATCGGCCGCGCTCCGGCCGGAGCGATCACCCCGGAACCGCCCCCTGGATCCGCGCGAGAGCGTGGGCGATGGGGGCGGTCGCCGTGTACAGCTCTCGGAACAGGCCGTACATCTCGTCGTACCGGTCGCGCGCCGCCGGGTCCGGGCGGACCTCGCCCTCCACCGGGTTCCAGCCCGTCGTGTCCACGCCCAGCACGGTGCGGGCGGCGAGCATCGCATCGCCGTAGGCGGCGCCGGTCCCGTGGCGCGACAGCTGCTGGACGAGTCCCGTGGCATCGGAGACGATCTGCGGCCACAGCCCGGTGCGGGTCCCGCCGCCGACGGCGCGGACGCGCTCGACGCGGCAGCCGGCCGCGGCGAGCTCCTCGAGATGGTGGCGAGCCCCGAAGGCAGCGGCCTCGAGCACGGCCCGGTACATGTCCCCGCGCGTGTGCGACAGGGTCAGGCCCGCGAGGACCCCGCGCGCCGAGGGATCGGCGATGGGGGAGCGCTCGCCGGAGAAGTACGGGAGCATGAGCAGACCGCGGGCCCCGGGCGGGCTCGCCGCCGCCTCGGCGACCAGGGGCGCCACATCGGCGGTGCCCAGCAGATCGCGCAGCCAGGTCGTGATCGCCCCGGAGGCCGCCATGCCGCCGGACAGCGTCCATGCCCCAGGGCTCAGACCGGGAGCGGCGAACAGGGTCCGGCTCGTGATCGGCCCCGAGGTCATCCCCAGCAGGAACGTCGTGGTCCCGTACATGAGCATGAGGTCGCCCGGAGCGTCCACCCCGATGCTGCTGGCCTCCGCCCAGGCATCGATCGTCCCGGCGATCACGGGGGTTCCGGCGCGCAGCCCCGGCAGCTCCGCGGCGATCTCCGGGCCGATGCGCCCTGCGACCTCCCCTGCCCACAGCAGACGCGGCAGCGCGAGCCCCGGGGCCGCGCGTTCCGCGGAGGGCCGATGCCAGGTGCGCGCCCGCAGGTCGTACAGCGGGGCCGTCTGCGCCGCGCTCGCATGGTCGAGCACGTACGCGCCGGTCAGGCGCCGCACGAGGTACGAGGCGGGCATGAGCAGGCGCCGGGCCCGGGCATAGGCCTCCGGTTCGTGCCGGGCGATCCACAGGACCTTCGGTCCGGCCGCCTGGGCGGTGAGCATGCAGCCGCTGCGGTGCAGGATCCGCTCGGCGCCCAGCTCCTGCTCGAGCAGGTCGATCTCCTCCTGGGCGCGGGAGTCCACGCCGTAGAGGATCGCGGGCCGCACCGGCTCGTCGTCCTCGTCGACGAGGGCGACACACGGTCCCATGCCGGAGACCCCGACCCCCTCGATGCGGACCTCGCACCGCCCGGTCAGCTCCCGGGAGATCGTGCGGAGCTCCTCCCACCAGATCCGCGGATCCATCTCGGCGAGACCGGGCGCGGGGCGCGAGACCGAATGGTCGCGCACGGCGGCGGCGAGGACGGTCCCATCGGGCCTCACGAGCACGCCCTTGGTGCTCGAGGTGCCGACGTCGAGGCCGAGGAGCACGGGCTCGGGGATCATCGATGCACCTCCTGAGCAGGCCGGGGGCGGCCGGACCGATCCATCCTGCCACGAGGGTGAGTCCCGCATGCTGAGGACCGGACCTCCAGGGCCGGCACCGACCCCTCCGGCAGCACGGACACCCGCCCGCCCGGGGGTCGGGGAGGCGCGGGAGGCGTCGCGCGCACTAGGATCGGGGCGCATCGCCCTGAGCCGGGAGGAGGCACGGATGCTCGAGTCGTCGATGGACCTGCAGCTGCTCCACCGCGCCGCCTCCGCCTACTATCTCGACGAGCTGCGCCAGGCGGAGATCGCGGAGCGCCTGGGCGTCTCCCGCCCCACGGTCAGCAAGCTGCTCACGGAGGCACGGCGCATCGGCATGGTGCGCTTCGAGGTCCTCGACGTTCCCTCGCCGAACCTCCCGGAGCTCGCGGAGCGCCTGCGGGAGGAGCTGGGCGTCGCCGATGTGCGGGTCGCTCCGGGTGACCAGGCACAGCGCGAGCTGCGGGGCATCGGGGAGCTGCTCGCGCTCGAGCTGCGCGAGCTCGGCCTGCACCGCGGGGACGTGCTGCTGGTGTCCTCGGGCCATACGGTCCACGCGGTCAGCGGGATGCGGCTGCTCCCGCCCCTGCCCGGGGTGATCATCGCTCCCACCGTGGGCGGGCTGCAGGAGCCGGTCCCTGCCTTCCAGACCAATGACATCGCCCGCCGTCTCGCGTCCCGCACGGGCGCGGAGGCCCGATCGATCTTCGCTCCGGCGCTGCCGAGCCCCAGCCTGTGGGAGTCCCTGCAGGCGGATCCCAGCTTCCTCGAGATCACCGACCTGTGGGAGCGGGCGCGCGCGGTGATCGTCGGCGTCGGCGCTCCCTATCGCATCCGCGATTCGCTGACCAGCGTCGTCCCGCGGGACGCGTCCTCGCTCGAGGCCGCGGCGGGGGACATCTGCCTGCACTTCTTCGACGACCACGGCGCGCCGCTCACGTTCCCGGGGGCGGAGCGCCTCGTGCGCCCCTCGCTCGCGCAGCTGCGGGCGATCCCGCACAGCATCGCCCTCGCCGTGGGTCGCGAGAAGGCCCCCTCGATCCGCGCGGGCGCCCGTGCGGGCCTGTTCACGTCCCTCCTCACCGACGTCGCCACCGCGGAGGCCGTGCTCGGATGACGCCCGGGCCGCGCCGAGCCCGCCCGGATCCTCGTCCCCGGCCGTCGCCGCCCACGTCCCTTCCCGTCAGCCCCCCTCCCGTCCGCGTCCCTTCCCCTCCTCAACCCGGCCGTCCCATCCCCCTACGTCCACCCCTGCCCACGTCCCTTCCCGTCTACTTCCCTTCCCCCCCCTCCTCATCCCGGCCCATGCCACGGGTCCCCTGACTCGTCGCGGTTCGCCGGTGTGGGGAAAGTGCGGTTATCCGCGGTGGATACCCGCAGTTCCGCCGCATCGGGCGGATGGGAGGTCGTGCAGGGGTCGGCGGTGCGGTGAAAGTGCGGCTTTCCCGGACGGATTCCCGCATCTTCGCCGCACGATGGAACGCGGGGGCGCGCCGGGGCGTCCGGGGTGTGCGTGTGGCCAGGGTGCGCGCGGTCCGGCCCGATGCCCGGGGCCGGGTTCCGAGGCGCAGGCCCCGGCCGATGCTCGCGGTCCGGCCCGATGCGGGGGAGGTCTCATCCCACGTGCATCACCCGTTCCATCCACGGTCGCGCAGCGCGTCCCGTGTGCGCCGCACGGCGCGGGCACAGCCGTGTGCCGCATCGGCCGCGGCGAAACGGATCTCCGTGAACTGCGCGCGCTCGACCTTGACCGCCCGCGCCACGTCCCGCTCGATCTGCTCGGGCGTCGAATGCGTGCGGCCGTCGTACTCGCCGCAGAGTCGGAACTGCGGCCAGAGGAAATCAGGGTCGTGGCCCACCGGACCGTCCGGCCCTACCAGCGGTCGATTGATGAGCGGTTCGGGGAGCCCGGCGGCACAGAACGCCAGGCGCAGCTCCGTCTCCTTCACGGAATCGGAGCCGACGCGCACATCGGCCACGGCCCGGCGCAGCTTCCGCGCATGCGGGCCGGTGCACTGCGCCTCCAGCGCATCGATGGTCGTCCACGGCGTCGACCGTCTCTCGAACCCCGGGCGGGGGACGCGGACCAGGCTGTCGCCCGCGGCGACCAGCTGCCCGTGGTCCAGCACGTCGGCGAGATCGCGGAAGATGCGCGCGGCGCCCGTGGTGCGCAGCCGGATCGGCTCGCCGGCGGCCGCGGTCGGCAGGCGCAGGGTCTGCACGTCGGCCGCCGGGAGCGCGAGGGCGTGGAAGCGGACGACGCCGTCGGAGGAGCCGCGGCTCCCGCGGCTGCCGACCGCCATCTCCACCGGCGTCCCGAGCGACCACTGCGACAGCTTCCCCGGGAGGGGGATCCCCAACAGGCGAGCGGCGGAGACGCCCAGGACGACGAGGCCGGGCAACGCCGCCTGGAGCGCCGCCGCGACATCGGCCTCGTGGACCTCCTCGCCGCGGCGCGCGTAGAGGCCGCGCCGGATCCTCATCAGATCGGCGCAGCGCAGGCGGGAGAGGGAGACCCCGGCGGCGAGCAGCTCGGAGCGTGCGAGGACCGCCCGGCGGAGCTCGGGCGGGAGCGGAGGGGGACGACGAGCCATGCCTCCATGCTCCAGGTGCGCGGCCCCGGTGGTCGATGTTGTCCCCAATGCACTGGTCAGCGGGCTCCAAGGGGGCGGCCCCGCGGATCCTGTGCTCGAGGATCGGGTGCCGGCCGCGAGGTGTCACACCCGGAGGCCGAGGCAGGTGCCGGTACTGCAGCGCTCGTCGGTGCGGTGAAAGTGCGCGATTGCGGCCGGGGTTCCCGCAGCTTCGCCGCACCGGGTCTCGTGGCGATCGTGCGAGGGTCGGGGGAGGCGCCCTGGTGCCGGCGAGGAGGCTGGGCGCTCGTGGGTGCGGTGAAAGTGGGGGATTGCGGCCGGGATTCCCGCAGTTTCGCCGCACGGCCGCAAGTCCCAGGCCGGGGAGCGCGGACCTGGGGGCCTGCGGGCCGCGGGTGGGCCGCAGGTGGCGCGATCGCGGATGGAACATTTGTGCTTGACGAATGTGCTTCTCGGGGCCTAGGGTCGGGACCCCGACCCCTGACGGATCCCATCGAAGGAGATGACCGCGATGAGCGCGAGCTCGATCCCCACCACCATGCAGGCCGTCGTCATGCATGGCCCCGAGGACTACCGCCTCGAGCAGCTGCCGGTCCCGACCCCCGCCGCCGATGAGCTGCTGATCCGCGTCGAGGCCGTCGGCGTCTGCGCGAGCGATCTGAAGTGCTACCACGGCGCTGCCAAGTTCTGGGGCGACGAGAACCGTCCCCGGTGGGTCCAGGAGGGCATCACCCCCGGTCACGAGCTGGTGGGCGAGGTCGTCGCCGGCAGCGACGAGGCCCTGGCCCGCCATGGCCTGGCCTTCGGCGACCGCATCGCCTGCGAGCAGATCGTGCCCTGCGGCGAATGCATGTACTGCACCCGCGGCTGGTACTGGATGTGCGGACCCCACGACATGTTCGGCTTCAAGCACTACAACGGCGCCATGGCCGAGTACATGATCGTCCCGGCCCTCGCCCGCGCCCACCGGGTCAGCAAGGACATCCCCGCCCACCACGCCGCCTTCTCCGAGCCGCTGTCCTGCTCCCTGCACGCCGTCGAGCGCGCCCAGCTCACCTTCGACGACGTCGTCGTCATCGCCGGCTGCGGCCCCATCGGCCTCGGCGCGGTGATCGGTGCGAGCCACAAGACGCCGAAGCAGGTCATCGCCCTCGACTTCGACGACGACAAGCTCGCGCTCGCGAAGAAGTGCGGAGCGGACCTGACCCTGAACCCCGGCACGGTCGACGTCGAGGCGGAGATCAAGGCGCTCACCGGCGGGTACGGGGCCGATGTGTACATCGAGTGCACCGGGCATCCGAGCGCCGTCTCCCAGGGCCTGAACCTGCTGCGCAAGCTGGGCCGCTTCGTGGAGTACTCGGTGTTCAAGGACCCGGTCACCGTGGACTGGTCGATCATCTCCGACGACAAGGAGCTCGACGTCCTCGGCGCCCACCTGGGCCCGCACTGCTGGCCCGCGGCGATCGGCATCATCGAGTCCGGCGTGCTGCCCATGGACGAGATCTGCACCCACCAGTACGGCCTCGCCGACGTCCAGCAGGCCCTCGACCAGGTGGGCGACTCCTCCGGTGCGAGCGTGAAGGTCTCGATCGTCCCCGGCCTCTGATCCGGCGACGTCCTCCCCGTCCCCGCCCCTCCTCCCTCCGAAGGAGCGCATCCATGCGCACTGCCCCCTCCCCGCCGCCTGCGAGCGGGACCTCCGCCGCCGGTGAGAGCTTCCTGGACCGGCTCGGCATCCCCCACGCCCTGCGCTGGGGTTTCCTCGGCGTCCTCGTGTTCATGACCGGCAACGGCGTCGAGACGAACTTCGTCTCCCCTCATATGGCCGAGGTCCTCGGCGGCGGGGACGACAAGATCAACCTGGCCGCCACGATCATCACCATCTACAGCCTGTGCGCGCTCATCGGCTCCTATCTCGCCGGGGCGCTCTCGGATCTGTGGGGCCCGAAGAAGGTGATGACCCTCGGCGTCCTCGTCTGGGTCGTGTTCCAGGCCGCTTTCATCGGGGCCCTCGCGACGGGCGTGATGCCGCTGATGCTCCTGACGTATGCGCTGCGCGGCTTCGGGTTCCCGCTGTTCGCCTTCGCCTTCCTGGTGTGGATCAACGCGGTCGCGCACAAGGAGCGGGGCGGCGCCGCCGTCGGCTGGTTCTACGTCATGTTCACCGGCGGCATGCCCACCATCGGATCCCTCGTCGCGATCGTGCTGATCCCGGCGATGGGCGGCGGCCTCATGGGCGAGCGCTGGACGATGGTCGCCTCGACGGCGATCGTGGTCGCCGGCTTCCTCATCGCGCGCCTGGGCGTGCACGAGGAGCATGGCGGGCGCCGCCTCGCGCCGGCGGGGGAGAGCTCGGGGGCCGTCATCCTGTCCGGCATCACCCTCGCCGCCCGCAACCGTCGCGTGCTGCTGGGCTTCCTGACCCGGCTGATCAACACGGCCCCGCAGTTCGGCATGTTCATCATCCTGCCGACGGTGATTGCCCAGACCCTGGGCTGGGGGCAGTCCCGCTGGCTGCTCATGACCTCCGTGATCTTCGCCGGCAACATCCTGTTCAACGCGGCATTCGGTGCGCTCGGCGACCGCATCGGCTGGGTCACGACGGTCCGCTGGTTCGGGATCGTCGGCTCCGCGCTGGGCCTGCTGGCCTGGTGGTACGTCCCGCACTGGGTCCCCGCGGGCTCCGACTGGGGCTTCGTCGTCGCGGTCGCCGCGGGCACCGTCTTCGGCATCCTGCTGGCCGGATTCGTGCCGCTCGGCGCGATCATGCCGGCGCTCGCCCCGGAGCACAAGGGCGCCGCGATGGCGATGTACACGACCGCAGCGGGCGGCGCGACCTTCCTCGGCTCCGCGGTGGTCGCCCTGGTGCGACCCTGGGGCGGGGACCTGGGCGTGGTCTGGGCCTTCGTGGCCCTGTACGGCTGCGCCTTCGTCATGACCTTCTTCCTGAAGGTCGATCAGCCCCGCGTCCATGGGCGCGACATCCCGGCAGACCCGGCTGATCCTGCCGATTCCCGGATCCCTGAGAGGACGCACCGATGAGCACCCCGATCTCCCCCCTGTTCGATCTGACCGGCCGCACCGCGCTGGTCACGGGCGGCGCACGCGGCCTGGGCCTGGCGATGGCCCGCGGCCTCGCCGACCACGGCGCGGACGTCGTCCTCGTCGACATCGACGACGAGGCGGGCGCGCGCGCCGCCCAGGAGCTCGCCGAGGCGACGGGCCGTCGCACCGCCTATCGCCGCGGCGATGTCACCGATCCCGCCGCGGTGCAGGAGCTGGTGGACGGCGTCGTCGCCGAGTTCGGCGGGATCCACATCCTGGTGAACAACGCCGGCATGGTGATCCACGAGAACCTCGAGGACGTCACGCCCCAGGCCTGGCGGAAAGTCATGGGCCTGAATCTGGACGGCGTCTTCCACGTGCTGCAGGCGGTGGGGCGCCACATGCTCGAGCGCGGCTCGGGCAGCATCGTGAACACCGGCTCGATGAGCGGCATCATCGCGAACGTGCCGCAGGCGCAGGCGTCCTACAACGCCTCGAAGGCCGCGGTGCACAACCTCACCCGCAGCGCCGCTCTCGAGTGGGCCGATCGCGGGGTGCGCGTGAACGCGATCGCGCCCGGCTACATGCAGACGGAGCTGACCCGCGGCTTCTTCGAGGAGGGCGGGGCCCAGATCGACCAGTGGATGCTCATGACGCCGATGCATCGGCCCGGGAACCCGGAGGAGCTCGCGGGTGCGGCGGTCTACCTGGCCTCCGATGCGAGCAGCTATGTGACCGGCTCGATCCTCTCGATCGACGGCGGGTACACCGCCGCCTGATCGGTCGCGCCCCGCCGCGAGGCCTCTCTGGGGCCGGGCCGGTGCGCGGGCGATCGGGCAGCCGGCGCCGCACGGTCGGACGCGTTCGGCGGCGAGGCATCTCCTGCCCGGTCGCGCCATGGGGAGAGGTCCCCATGGCGCGACCGGGCAGGAGTCTCTACCATTGCCCCCGGTCCGGGCGCCCGCCCGGTCCTCCGCTCCACGACGGAGGTGACGGTGAGCAGCGCAGCTCGACATGCACGCGCCCACGACCTGGGGCGCGTCCTCCGCGTGTATCGGATGGCGCGGCCCCTGCCCTCGTTCGTGCTGGAGCTCGGGATCGCGGCGGCGATCGGTCTGGGGATCCACCTGCTGTCCGGTCTGCTCCTGCCGGCCGTGGGGGCGGGGCTGCTGGTGCTGCTGCTCGTGGAGGTCCTCGGGGATGTGCGCCTGGTGGTGTGCGAGCGGGGTCTGCTCATCGGCCGCCTCCTGCCGGGCTGCTCGCCCTATCGGCTCCGCTACTCGGAGATCGATCCTCGCGGCGTGGCCTGCGTGCGGGACGTGGGGCGCTGCGCCCGGGCGACGGGGCGCAGCTACGGCTCGACCCTGTTCAGCCCGCGCGGCTCCCGCCGCGGCGTGCTGCTGGACGGTCCGGTGGCGGCCGCGGCCCGCACGCGGTCGTTCTCCGTCGCGAGCCTGTTCGACACCCCGCCGGACACGGGGCGCGGCGGCAAGATCTGGGCCTTCGCGTACGCGGGGCGGCCGGAGGCGCTGATCGATCTCCTCGGGGAGGCCATGCTGGCCGCAGGGCGGGCCGATGCCGCCGCGCTGCGCGAGTCCGCGCTGCCTGAGCGCTCCGTCGACGAGCTCGTGGGCCTGGGCGGGCGGAGCCTCCCGCATGCGCGCGGACCTGTGCGAGCATGACGGCATGGCCGAGCTGCTCCCCGATCCCGTCTTCTTCGCCTCGCTGCCCAAGGTCTACGCCTCCGGGGCGGTGATCCTGCGGGATCAGGAGGATCGGGTGCTCGTGGAGAAGCCGACCTACCGCGACCACTGGCTGCTTCCCGGAGGGCACGTCGATCCCGATGAGGACGTCCGGGAGACCGCGCGCCGCGAGGTGCGCGAGGAGCTGGGCCTCGTCCTCGAGGTCGGTCGCCTGCTGACCGTGGACTGGCTGCCGGCCCGGCCCGAGTCCGGTCGCCCGATGGGCGTGCACTTCGTCTTCGACGGCGGCGTCCATGACGCGGCCGACCTCGAGGCGCGCATCGTCCTGCAGGAATCGGAGCTTGAGGCGTGGCGGTTCGTCCCCGAGGCGGAGCTGGGCCTGCTCAGCGCCTGGGGCAGGCGCCGCGCCCTCGCCGCCCTGCGGGTGCTGCGTGGGCAGGAGAGCGCGGACCTGTTCGGCTTCGGCGGGAGCTGAGGGCGGGCCGGGCCCGGGTCAGAGCCAGCCGCGCGTGATGTGCACCGTGCCGTCGACGACGGCGGCGGAGTACCCGGCCTGATCCACGCACTCGCCGTACTCGCGGGGGGAGTCGGCGCGCCCCTGGAGGCCGCCGGTGCGGGGGCGGCCGACGGTCGTGTCGATCCGCTGGATCCCCTCACAGGTGCGGGAGTGGTTCCAGTAGTTCTCGACGAACCCGACCTGCTTGTTCACGAGCTTCCCGCTGCCGGCCGGCAGGGTGTAGGTGCCGATGTGGAACCGCTTCCCCTGCACCGGGTCGACCACGGTGCCGGTCCAGGTGTCCTTGCCGCTCCGGCGGACCTCGACCTCGTACGTCCGGCCGGGCACGGCGTCGAAGTCGTTGGCGCAGCTGACGCCGGCCCCGCCGTCGGCCCCGTCGCTGCAGTTCGGGTCCGTCGAGGTGGTGCCGGGGATGAAGCTCGAGAACACGCCGTGCAGGCGGGGCGTGCCGTCCGGCGTGTCCTCGCGGGGCTGCAGCCCCATGTAGCCCACGTGCTCCTGCCCGGTGAAGTTGTACTGGGCGGCGACGTAGGTGCCGTCGATGCGCGCCGAGTCCTCGTGGATGGTCATCGGCATGGTCAGGCTGGTCATCCCGGATGCGGGGGCGCCGGGGATCTCCCAGGCGTAGCTGACGTTGCCGCCGAAGGGCTGCTCCTCCTGGGTGCCGGCGGCCTGGGCGGGGCCCGTGATCAGGGCGGGGGCGAGCAGCGCGGCTCCGAGCGCGGTCGTGATCGTGCGGAGGCGTCGCCGGGCGGTGGTGGTGGCCATGGTCTCTCCTGGGGGTGGGGACGGGGCGCGGGGGCATCCGTCGCCGATCGGCAGCGGCGGTGCTCCGAGCGCATCGGCCGCTGGTCGGATCCGCGGCCTGAGAGGAGTGTAAAACGAATCACAGCCGAGGGTGATGCGTATCCCGCACCTCGTCTCCCGCGGTCTCCCGCACGTCGCCCGGGGCACGTCGGCGGCACCCGGCTCGTCGAGGGCATGCGTCGCCCGTCCCCGCGCGGCTCAGCTCCCCGCCGGCATCGCAGGCGCCGTCCGGAACCGTACGCGGCGTCCGGGCGGTGCCTGCGCGAGCAGGTCCAGGCCCGCCTCCGTCACCACCGCGATCACCGGGTAGCCGCCGGTCGCGGGATGATCCCGGCCGAAGACGACCGGCAGCCCGGAGGGCGGCACCTGCACGGCACCGGCGACGATCGCCTCGCTCGGCAGCGTCGCTGCATCGGCCGGCACCGGCAGCGCCTCTCCGTCCAGCCGCACCCCGATCCGGTCGGAGTCGCTGCGGACCTGCCACTCCTGCTCGAGCAGCGCCGCGAGAGCGCGGGGGCCGAGCAGCTCGTCGCGCGGACCGGGCACGACCGGCAGCAGCAGAGCGGAGGCCGGTGCGGGCTCGGGGCCCGTCGTCTCCCGGGGACCGCGGTCCTCCTCGGGTCCGCCCTCCGGCGGGGGGTGCGGCAGCGGTGGAGCGGCGAGGCCCCGGGACGGGCCGATGCCCAGCACCGCGCCTGCCGCGAGCGGCTCGGGTCCGAGCCCCGCGAGCGTGTCCCGCGCGACCGAACCCAGCAGCGGAGCGTCCGCGGGCACGATCCCGCCGCGCACCGCGATCACCAGGCGCAGCCCCTCCCGGACCAGGCCGATCTCCAGCTCGTCGCCGACGTCGAGCGCGCATGCGGTCCCGGCGGGGAGGGGCAGCGGCTGCTCGGCTCCCGCGCGATGCACGTCCAGCGGCGCGGCCGCTCCCGAGGCCGCGACCACGAGGGGACCGAGCGCGCGCAGGCGGGCGGAGCCCAGCAGCTGTTCGAGCGCCGCGGCGTGGGGCGGATTGCCCACGGCCAGATTCGCCTGCACGAGCGCGGCCCGGTCGGCGGCGCCGGATCCGCTCACCCCGAGGTCCGCGAAGCCGGGCCGGCCGGCGTCCTGCACCAGCAGCAGCGGCCCTGGCCGCAGCACCTGCAGTCCGGAGCTCGCGGCCCCGGGCCGATGCGCCCCGTCCGCCCCGGCCCCCGAGGGCGCCCCGGACGCGGGGTGATCCCCGCGATCCGCACCGTCCTCGCCGACCACGAGATCCGCGCCCGCCAGCCTGCCCGGGGCGTCGGCGGGCGGGGCCTCCGACGACCCGGTGCGGGCCCGGGCGCGGACGGCTCGGAAGCGGACCCGCGTCCCGGGTGCGAGCAGCGCGGGCGAGTCCTCGCGCTCCGGGACCCACAGCCGCGCCCCGGTCCGGCCGATGAGCTGCCAGCCTCCGGGCGAGGAGCGCGGATAGATGCCGCTGTAGCGGGAGGCGAGCGCCACCGATCCGGCCGGCACCGCCGACCGGGGCTCCCGGTGCCGAGGCACCTCGCCGATCAGCTCCGCCGGGCTGCGGCGGGCCTCTCCCGTCCCGCTGCGCCGCAGGCCCCTGCCCGTCCGCCCGGTCGTGGCCGGTCCGGCGGGCAGCAGGTACGCGAACCCGGGGGCGAAGCCGCCGAAGGCCGCGATCCACTCGGTGCCGCGGTGCGCATCGACCAGCGCCTGCGCGCTCATGCCCTGCTGCTGCGCGAGCGGCTCCAGATCCTCCCCGTCGTAGACCACATCGATCTCCACCAGGGCGCCCGGAGCCTCGGCCTCGTCGGCGAGCTCCGGTCGCAGCTGTCGCAGGGCACGGCGCAGCCCCGGCACATCCAGGGGATCCGCGGCCGCGAGCAGCAGGGTCCGCTCCGCGGGCACGAGGTCCACCAGCCCGGGCGGCGGGTCGGCCCGCAGCGCCCTCGCGGCCGCGAGCACCGCGGCGGTGTCCGGCAGATCGGCGAGGACGGCCCGGGTCCCGGCCGCACGGACGGCGAGGGGCGCGCCGGAGCCGGGCCGGTCCGGCTCGAGCGGTGCCGTGCGATGCCGCGGGCCCCGGGTCGCGTCCCGCTTCCCGTCCGTCCCGCTCATGGCAGCGCCGGGGCGAGGCGGATCCCCGCCTCCTCGAGGGATCGGCGGACCGCCCGGGCGAGGTCGACGGCGCCGGGCGTGTCGCCGTGCAGGCAGATGCTCGCGGCGTCGAGCCGCACGGTCGTGCCGTCCTCGGCGAGGACAGCTCCCGTGCGCGCGATCCGCAGGACCTGGGCGAGGACCTCCGCCTGATCGGTGCGCACGGCGCCCGGGGCGGTGCGCGGCACGAGCGTCCCGTCCGGTCGGTAGGCCCGGTCCGCGAAGGCCTCGAGGACCACCGGGATCCCGGCCTTCTCCGCCCGTCGTGCCGCCTCCGAGCCGGGGGCCGCGACCAGCGCGAGGTCGCCGCCCAGGTCCGCCATGGCCGCGACCACCGCCGCGGCCTGTCCCGGATGGCGGGCGAGGGCGTTGTACAGGGCCCCGTGGGGCTTCACCCCGCGCACGGCGGCTCCTTCGGCACGGGCCACCGCCTGCAGCGCGCCCGTCTGCGCGATCACCAGATCCCGCAGGTCATCGGCCTCCATGTCCAGGAAGCGGCGTCCGAAGCCCTGCAGATCCGGGTAGGAGACATGGGCGGTGATCGCGACCCCCGCCGCGGCCGCGAGGCCGGCGCAGCGACGCATGGTCCGGGGATCCCCGGCATGCCCGCCGCAGGCGATGTTCGCCGTGGTGACGAGCGCGAGCATGGCGGCGTCCTCGCCCATGCTCCACGCGCCGAAGCCCTCGCCCAGGTCCGCGTTCAGGTCGATCCGGAAGTCCGTGCCGTTGTCCGTGTCCACCCCCCGATCCTGCCTCATCGGCGAGCGCGACGGCGGGGATGCGTTAGCGTGGTCCGCGCCCGAGCTCCCAGCCCTTCTGGAGGAGTCATGGATCTGACCTTCAAGATCATCGCCGTGGGGATCTACTTCCTCGTGATGCTCGCGATCGGCCTGTACGCCTATCGAAAGACCAGCGACGGCGAGGACTACATGCTCGGCGGCCGCGACCTGCATCCCTTCACCGCGGCGCTGTCCGCGGGCGCATCGGACATGTCCGGCTGGCTGCTCATGGGCCTGCCCGGCGCCCTGTACGTGTCCGGCCTCGTGGAGGCGTGGATGGCGGTGGGCCTCACCGTCGGTGCGGCTCTGAACTGGATCTTCGTCGCGCCGCGCCTGCGCCGGTACACGCAGCTGGCGAAGGACTCGATCACGGTGCCGAGCTTCTTCGAGAACCGCCTCCATGACCGCAGCCGCCTGCTGCGCGTCGCCGCGGGCCTGGTCATCCTGGTGTTCTTCACCTTCTACGTCTCCTCCGGCATGGTCGCGGGCGGTCTCTTCTTCCAGTCGACCTTCGGGGGCTCGTACCTGCTGGGCATGTTCCTGGTCGCGGGTGTGACCATCGTGTACACCCTGTTCGGCGGCTTCCTCGGCGCCTCCTACACGGACGTCGTCCAGGGGCTGATCATGCTGGTCTCCCTGATCGCGGTGCCGGTCGTGGCGATCGCCGTGGTCGGCGGGCCCGGCGAGATGCTCCGCTCCGTGCAGGAGGCGAACCCGCAGTTCGGCTCGATGGTCGCCGGCGCCGGAGCGATCGCCGTCCTCTCCAACCTCGCCTGGGGACTGGGCTACTTCGGCCAGCCCCACATCATCGTCCGGTTCATGGCGCTGCGCTCCTCGCGGGACGCGAAGTACGGCGCGGCCGTCGGCATCGGCTGGATGGTGCTGTGCGTGGCCGGCGCGATCCTCACCGCGATGGCGGGCCTGGCCTATTTCCATCAGAACCCCAGCGCGCAGATCACCGATGCGGAGAACGGCGAGTCCGTCTTCCTGGACCTCTCCCAGCTGCTGTTCCATCCGCTGATCGCCGGGTTCCTGCTGGCGGCAGTGCTCGCCGCGATCATGTCGACCATCTCGAGCCAGCTCATCGTCACGAGCTCCGCCCTGGTCGAGGACCTGATCGGCATCTTCGGGAAGCGCTCCTCGGCGCGGGCCGAGCTCTGGTACGGGCGCATCGGCGTGCTCGCCGTCTCCGTGGTCGCGCTGCTGCTCGCGATCCAGCGCAACGACACGATCCTCGACCTGGTCGGCTTCGCCTGGGCGGGGTTCGGCTCCGCCTTCGGGCCGATCGTGGTGCTGTCGCTGTTCTGGCGGCGCCTGACCGCCCCGGGCGCGCTGGTCGGCATGGTCTCCGGTGCCCTCGTCGCCTTCACCTGGGGGAAGACGGATCTGGGGACCCTGTTCGGGCTGCTGGACGAGCGCCTCTACGAGATCGTCCCCGGCTTCGCGACCTGTCTGGTGCTCGCCGTGGTCGTCAGCATGCTCACCCCGCCGCCGCCCGCCGCCGCGCTCGAGGAGTTCGAGGCCGCGGCCGCGGAGACCGACGAGCCGCGCGAGGCCGCCCCGGCCGCCCGCGGCTGAGGGCGGCCCTCCCGGGCGGGCTCCCCGCCCCGGCCCGGGTCCGCGGCCTCATCGGCCGAGCTGCTCCGCCCAGCCGGTGAGGACCGGATCGAGCAGGCCGTGGAGCCGCAGCGTGGCCCGGTCGTCGCCGCGGGTCGGACCGTCGCCCAGGATGACCACGGCCGCCCCGGCCGCCTCGGCGCGACGCACGAGGCGCAGCCCCGACTGCACGGAGAGGCTCGAGCCCAGCACGAGCAGCGCCTGCGCCGCCTCCACGAGCGCGGTCGCGCGGTGGACGGTCCCGGGCCGTGCGGACTCGCCGAAGAACACGACGTCGGGCTTCAGCACGCCTCCGCACAGGGCGCACGGCGGGTACCGGAAGTCGTGGGTCCGGTCCACCTCCGCATCGCCGTCGGGCGCCGTCTCCGCCTCCCGGGCGAGCTGGTCGAGGCGGGCCGCGAAGCCCGGGTTCATCGCGAGCAGGCGCCGATGCAGCCCCTCCCGGCCGATCAGCGCATCGCAGCCCAGGCACCGCACCCGGTCGAGCCGCCCGTGCAGGTCCACGACCGGCGCGGATCCCGCCCGCCGGTGGAGGTCGTCCACGTTCTGGGTGATCACGCCGAGGATCGGCAGCGCCGGGCCCAGCCGGGCCAGCGCGATGTGCCCGGGATTGGGCCGGGCGGCGCGGAACCGGGTCCAGCCCACGCTCGAGCGCGCCCAGTACCGTCGCCGCGCGAGGTCCGAGCCCGTGAACTCCTGGTAGGTCATGGGGGAGCGCGGCACCGCGTGCGGCCCCCGGTAGTCGGGCAGACCCGAGCCGGTCGAGATGCCGGCCCCGGTCAGCACCGCGACCGGTTTTCCGTGCAGCAGGGACAGACCGTCGGCGAGCTCCGCCGGGCTGCTGCGCCGCCCGTAGGCCGAGGATGCCAGCGGTCCCCAGGCCCGGCGCCGCCCCAGGGCGCCGAGGGCGGTCCCGGGCAGGGCGGTCGAGAACCAGCGGCCCAGGTCCGCGGAGCGCCCGTCCCCGGCGTCAGGACCCGGCACGGGGGTGCTCACCCGGGGAAGGCCCGTTCGGAGGTCGCCCCCTGCACGCCGGGCTCGACCGCGAACAGCGAGCCGGCCTGCGGGTCGTCCTCCGGGGCGAGGCCCTCGCGGCTGGTGGTGATGAACAGGGTCCGCAGGTCCTCGCCGCCGAAGGCGCAGGCCGTCACCTGTCGTGCGCCCACCTCGATCCGCTCGATGACCGCCCCGGAGGCGTCCAGGCCCAGCACGCTGTGCCCGGAGTGCATCGCGACCCACACGTGGCCCTCGGCGTCGAGCGTGAGGCCGTCGGGGTGTCCCGCCTCGCCCAGCGCCGCGAGATCGGCGAAGGGCCGGCGCTCCACGAGCCCGGCCTCCGCGTCCCAGTCGAACAGGTCGACGCGGCCGGTGGGCGTGTCGACGTAGAAGGCGCGCGTGCCGTCGGCGCTGAAGGCGAGGCCGTTGGAGATCGTGAGGTCCTCCAGGATCCGGGTCGCCGTCCCGTCGGCGTGCAGACGCCACAGGGCGGCGGCTCCGGGCGTCGCGCCGTAGGCCATGGAGCCGCACAGGAAGGAGCCGTCGGGGGCGATGGCGCCCTCGTTCATGCGCACCGGGGCGTCCCACAGCGCGGGCAGGAGGTGGATCGAGCCGTCCGGGTCCTGCAGGGCGAAGCCCTTCTCGACCGCGAGCACGGCGCCGCCTCCGAGCCGAGGGCGCACGCAGGCGACGACGGGCGAGCCGGTCGCGGTGCGGTGGGCATTGCCGTCCGCGGCCAGCTGCATGATGTCCCCGGCCAGCAGGTCGACCCAGCGCAGCCCGTTCCAGCTCGCGGACCAGAAGGGGCCCTCGGCGTGGTAGCAGATCGAATCGGTGAGGCGCTCGGCGCGCATACGGGTCCTCCTGGTCGTCATCGGGCGAGGTGGGGCTCACGCTACGCGGGAATCGCCTCGCCGGGACGGGGCGGTCCGTCCCAGCGCGGCGAGGCGGTGGCCGCTCAGGCCGGCGGCCACTGCTGGAGGTGGCCGCACATGCCGAGCGCCTCCTGCGGGGTGCTGCGGCCGATGCGCGCCGCCCGCAGCACGCGTGTCGAGCCCTCGGCGAGGGCGGCGAGGGCCTCGCGGGTGCGGGCGGCGTCGGCGGCGGGCCCCGCCTCCGCGATCCGCGTCCAGTCCTCGGCCCGATGGTGCACGAGGGCGAGGGCCGCCTCGAGGAAGCGGTCGAAGGCCTCCGGGTCCTCCTGGATCCGGACGAGGCCGTCCAGGGCGAGGTCGCGCCGGGCCCGCACGGCCGCCTCGCGGGCGGTGGGATCGGCCGTTCCCGGGGCGGGGAGGGCCGCGGCCGCGGCATAGGCCTCGGGGGAGGAGAGATGCTCCGGCGGGAAGGTCATGACCGCGTCCCCCGACTCGGGCAGGCCGCGGTTGGCCATGAGCGCGAGGATCTCGAGGTCGCCGGAGTCGTTGACCAGCCGGTGCACCGTCCCCGGGGTGAACCACAGCTGGGTCCCCGGCGTCAGCTCGTGCCAGCGGGTGCCCTGGGTCGCGGTGAGGGTGAGGACGCGGCCGCTCCCGGCGAGGACGGTGTACGCCTCCGTCGAGGCGAGATGGACGTGCGGGGTCCCGCCGCGCAGGCCGTCGGGCGCCTCCCACGGATAGACGCGCAGGCGGGTCGAGGAGGTGCCGCCGGGCAGGACCGGCAGCGGCTCCGAGGAGGGCTGCTCTCGCAGGTCGCGGGCGGAGTCCATGCTCAGTGCTCCTCCTTCACGTCGTCCCAGGGCGCGCGGCCGCCGCCGTCGAGAGCGCGGTGGAAGGGCCCGGGGGCGTCGGCCTCCTCCCGGGTGACCCAGGTGCCGGTGAAGGCGGACTGGTACAGGGCGGTGATCAGCAGCAGGGTCTCGCGTGCGGAGGCGCTGTCCACGGGCAGGCCCGCCGGTGCGGTGCCGTCGGCGAGCGCGCCGTACACGGCGCGGAACTGGTCGAGATGGCTCGAGGACGGGGAGTCCCCGGGGAGGTCCCAGGCGCTGCGGACGTCCGTCGGGGCTCCGGCCCGAGGGGTGAAGCGCCAGTCGGCGTCGGTGTAGCCGTAGACGTGCTCGACCTCGATCGAGGCCAGCTCGAGGTCGATGCGCAGGCGGCTGGACTCGCGCACCGACAGCAGGGAGCTGATGATCGTGGCGACCGCTCCCGAGGCGAACTCGACGACCGCGGCGGACACGTCCTCCGTGTTCGTGGGCAGCGCCTGCCGCCGGGCGCTCGCGCAGATCCGGGTGAAGGGGCCGAGCGCGGCGAGCAGCAGGTCGATCTGGTGGATGCCGTGGCCCAGGGTCGGGCCGCCGCCCTCGGTGCCCCAGCGCCCCCGCCACGGCGGGTCGAAGTAGGCGGGAGGACGGTCCCAGAGCGTCTCGCAGGTCGCGGTGCGCACGGAGCCCAGCCGGCCCGAGCGGGCGAGCTCGATCAGCCGCGCACCGCCGGGGCCGAAGCGGTGCTGGAAGACGGTCGCGAAGCGGGCCCCGCTGCGGCGCTCGGCGGCGATGATCGCGTCGAGCTCGGACAGGCTCAGGGCGGAGGGCTTCTCGCACAGCACGTGCACCCCCGCCCCGAGGGCCTCGAGGGCGAGCGGGGCGTGGGTGGAGGGCGGGGTGCACAGGTGCACGACGTCGATGCCGCCGCCTTCGAGGAGCTCGGCCAGGGAAGGGACCCGGCGGGGCACCGCGAACTCGGCGGCGAAGGCCTCCCGGGCGTCTGCGACGGGATCCACGCAGGCGGCGAGGGAGACGGCGGGGAGCTGGGCGAGAGCACGGGCGTGGGCACGGGCGATGCCGCCCGTGCCCACGATCGCGACCCGCGGTGAGGCGGGGTCGGAGATGCTCATGCGGTCGGCTGCATCCCGGCGAGGGTGGAGAGGATCTCCTTCGCGGCGGCGGCGGGCTCGCTGTTGCCGAAGAGGGCCTCCTCCGCGAGACGGGTGTACTCCGCGGCGAAGCCGACGCCGGAGGCGGGGGTGACCATCGGCGGCTTCGTGACCTCGGCCTGCATGTCCCGGGCGAAGTCGAGGGCGACCATCTCGTTCTCGTCCAGGACCGACTCCAGCTCCTTCTGGAGGTCGGGGAAGGCGGTGACGCCGCGCTCGATCTTGAGGACCTTGGCGGCCTCGGGGTCGCGCAGCAGGAAGTCGACGAGCGTGCCCGCTCCCTTCGCATCGGCGGTGGACGCCGCGATCGACCAGTACATGGAGGCCTTGTTGGCCATCTGCGGCTTCCCGCTCTCGAGGGCCGGGAGCCGCAGCAGGGTCATCTTCGCGCCGGAGGAGGCCATGAAGGTCTGCACCTGGGTGTGGAACTGGAGGTGGAAGGCCGAGCGGCCGGTGCCGAAGCGGCTCTGCTCGACGCCCAGACCGGCGTCCTCGACCTGGGTGGAGGCGTCGGGCACGGCTCCCGTGTCGATGAGCTTCTTCGCGTAGTCCAGGATCGCGACGACGGTTCCCTCCGTGAGGGGCTTCTCGTCCTCGCGGGGGAAGACGGCCTCGCCGCTCTGGCGCGCCCAGTAGATGAGCTCCGCACCGCCGCGGCCGAACCCGTCGAAGCCGACGACGTCCTCGCCGGCGCTCCCCGCCCAGTCGGTGACCTGCTTCGCGGTCTCCGCGAGGTCGTCCCAGGTCCAGGTCTTGTCGTCCGGCAGGGCGACGCCGGCCTTCTCGAGGATGTCGAGGTTCGCGCCCACGGAGAAGATGCCGATGCCCAGCGGCGCGCCCACGAGGGTGCCGTCGGCCAGGCGGCCGGTCTCGAGCATGTTCTCGTCCATGCCGGAGAGGTCCAGCTGATCCGAGATCGACTCGAGGTCCAGGAGCGTGTCGCGGGTCCCGTAGGAGTCGATGTACGCCTCGTCCATCTGGAGCACATCGGGCATGGTGCTGCCCGCGGTCTGGGTCGCGAGCTTGTCCCAGTAGCCGGACCACTCGCTGTACTCGGGAGCGACGGTGACGTCCGGGTGCGCCTTCGTGAACAGGTCGAGGGCCTCGCGGGTCATGGTGTTGCGCAGGTCGCCGCCCCACCAGTAGACGCGCAGGCCCGCCGCGTCGCCTCCCCCGCCGGGGGAGGAGCCGTTCCCGGCGTTGGGACCGCAGGCGGCGAGCACCGGGAGGGCTCCGGCGGCGGCGAGCAGGGAGAGGGCGGTACGTCGGGTGGTCATCATCGGCCTCCGTGGAGAGCCGCCGGAGCGGCAGGCTGGTTGAAGCGTTGCAGGTCAAGTGTGGGACGCCGTGTGATGTTTGACAAGAGCTTCGTGAAGCGCTTTCCTAGTGCTGTCGGCCACGCCGGACCCTCGCACCCCTGGGGCTCCGCGTCGCCGTACATGCAGTCGCCGCACGCCGCCGGAACGTCGATATGAAACCTTTCATCACGATCCGGTCACCGTTCCGGAGTTCGCTCCCGTCGTGTGGTTCCCTTCCGATACGGATCGGAGGCGCCGCAGTCGTCGCCCCCGCCCGGAACGGACCAGCCGGCCGGATCCCATACCCAGCTCGCCCCTCGGGCAGAGCCTGCAGATCACAGGAGATCGCATGTTCACCAGGCGTCAGACCCTCGCCCTCGGCCTCGCCGTCCCCGGCCTCGCGGCCCTCGCCGCCTGCGGCCCCAACGCCGCCGGCGGAGGCGGAGGGGGCGCGGACGCCGACGGCACCTCGAGCCTCCGTCTGACCTGGTGGGGCAACCCCACCCGCAACGAGAAGACCACCGCGGTGATCGAGGCGTTCACGGCCGTCGACGACACGATCTCCATCTCCGAGGAGCCGGGGGAGTGGAGCGGCTACTGGGACAAGCTCGCGACCCAGGCCGCTGCCGGCGACCTGCCGGACGTCATCCAGATGGACGAGAAGTTCCTCTCCGAGTACGGCGGGCGCGGTGCTCTGCTGGACCTCGCCGCCGCCGGCCTGGACACGAGCGCCTTCGCCCCCGGCACCGTCGAGGTCGGCGAGGTCCCGGACAAGGGGCTGCTCGCGATCAACGCGGGCCTGAACGCCGCCTGCATCATCGTGAACCCCCACGTCTTCGAGGAGGCGGGCGTCGAGCTGCCCGACGACTCGACCTGGACCTGGGACTCCATGCGCGACCTCGCTGCGCAGATCACCGAGAAGACACCGGACGGCACCTACGGCATGGCGCAGATCGGCGGCGTGCAGGCGGTCTTCCAGCTCTTCATGCGCCAGCTGGGCCAGGACCAGTACAGCGCCGACGGGGTCGGCTTCGACGCCGCGGCCGCGAAGCAGCTGCTGGACTGGAGCCTGACCCTCCAGGACACGAAGGCTGCTCCCGACGCCTCCGTCTCCGTCGAGGACTCCTCCAAGGCGATGGACCAGTCGCTGTTCGCGACCGGCAAGGTCGGTATGACGATGGTCTGGTCCAACCAGGTCGTCGCCCACGACGCGCTGATCGACGGCGGCGTCACGGTGCTGCGCCCGCCGTCGCTCGCCGGGAGCGCCGCCGAGGGCGAGCTGTGGTACAAGGCGTCCATGTACTGGTCGGTCTCGGCCAAGACCCAGAACAAGGAGGCGGCGCTGAAGTTCGTCGACTTCCTGGTCAACTCGCCCGAGGCCGGCAAGGTCCTCTCCGTCGAGCGCGGGGTCCCCGGCAACCTCGACGTGCGCGAGGCCATCACCCCGGACCTCGACGAGGCCAATCTGAAGGCCGTCACCTACCTCGAGACCATCGAGGCGGATCTGGGCGCCGCCCCCGTCGTCACGCCCCAGGGCGGCGGCGAGTTCGAGGCCATCCTCACCCGCGTCCAGCAGGACGTGCTCTTCGGCAGCACCGACACCGCCGCCGGTGCGCAGCAGCTCATCGACGACCTCACCTCGGCCCTGTCCTGAGATGACCGGGACCCGTTCCCACGACCACGAAGGAGGCACCGCATGAGCGCTCTCGGAGAGCTCGCCTCGATGGCATCGCACCGCACGAAGGGCGGTGCGCGCGAGAAACATCCCGACAACAAGGCGGGCCTGATCTTCATGGCTCCCTGGCTGATCGGCCTGCTCGCGATCACCGTGATCCCCATGATCGCGTCCTTCGCGCTGTCCTTCACGGACTACAGCCTCATCGCGGCCCCGAAGTTCAACGGCCTCGACAACTGGATCGAGATGCTCCACGACCGGCGGCTGCACAAGTCGCTCGTGGTGACCTTCACCTACGTGTTCGTGGGGACGCCCCTGCAGCTCATCGCGGCACTCGGCCTCGCGATCCTGCTGAACCAGGGCATGAAGGGCCTGGCCTTCTACCGCTCCGTGTTCTACCTGCCCTCGCTGCTGGGCGGCTCGGTCGCGATCGCGATCCTGTGGCGCCAGATCTTCGGCGCGGGCGGCCTCGTGAACCAGCTGCTCGGAGCCATCGGCTTCACCGACCTCCCGGGCTGGGTCTCGAACCCCGACACGGCGCTGTGGACGATCATCCTGCTGCACGTGTGGACCTTCGGCTCCCCGATGATCATCTTCCTCGCCGGCCTGCGGCAGATCCCGACCATGTACTACGAGGCCGCCTCCATGGACGGCGCCTCGAAGTGGCACCAGTTCGTGCACATCACGCTCCCGCTGCTGACCCCGATCATCTTCTTCAACCTGGTCCTGCAGATCATCGGCGCCTTCCAGTCCTTCACCCAGGCCTTCGTCGTCTCGGGCGGGACCGGCGGCCCCTCGGACTCGACGCTCTTCTACACGCTGTACCTGTACCAGAAGGGATTCGCGCAGTTCGACATGGGCTACGCCTCCGCGATGGCCTGGCTGCTCCTGCTGATCGTCGCCGCGTTCACCGCGATCAACTTCGTCCTCTCCAAGTTCTGGGTGTTCTACGATGACTGATTCCACCGCCGCCCTCGCCCCCGGTTCGACCGCTCGCCCCGAGCTCCGCGTCCGGCGCCCGCGCTACGTGCGCTCCGTCCTCAAGCACGTGCTCATGATCGTGGTCAGCCTGCTCATGATCTACCCGCTGCTGTGGATGGTCGTCTCCTCGCTGCGCCCCAATGACGAGATCTTCAAGAACTCGTCCCTGTGGCCGGTGACGCTGGACTTCACCAACTACGTCGACGGCTGGAACGCCCTCGCGCAGCCGTTCTCCCACTACCTCATGAACTCGACGCTGCTGGTGATCGGCTGCGTGATCGGGAACCTGCTGGCCTGTTCGCTGACCGCCTACGCCTTCGCGCGGCTGCGGTTCTGGGGCCGGAACGTCGCCTTCGCGATCATGCTCCTGACGCTCATGCTGCCGATCCACGTCGTGATCGTCCCGCAGTACATCATCTTCAGCCAGACGGGCTGGGTGAACACCCTGGTCCCGCTCGTGCTGCCCAAGTTCCTCGCGACCGACGCATTCTTCGTCTTCCTCATGGTGCAGTTCATCCGCGGCATCCCGCGGGAGCTCGACGAGGCCGCGCGGATCGACGGCTGCGGGCACGTCCGGATCTTCTTCCAGGTGATCCTGCCGCTCATGCTGCCGGCGCTCGCCACGACGACGATCTTCACCTTCATGTGGATGTGGAACGACTTCTTCGGCTCCCTCATCTACCTGACGAAGCCGGAGAACCACACGGTGCCGCTCGCGCTCAAGTCGTTCCTCGACTCGCAGGGCGCCTCGAACTGGGGCGCGATGTTCGCGATGTCCGTGCTCTCGCTGATCCCGCTGTTCCTCGTGTTCCTCTTCGGACAGCGATTCCTGATCAAGGGCTTCGCCACGACAGGCATCAAGTGACCTCGTCCCTCGTCCCCCGTCTTCCCCCGACGACATCGGCCCCAGGAGGCTCCCCCTCATGACCACCCGCTACGCCGTCATCGGCACCGGACACCGCGCCCAGATGTACACCGGCGCGATCGCCGGGGCCCACGCCGAGGACGCCCGGCTCGTCGCGCTCCTCGACATCAACCCCGGGCGTGCGCAGTGGCATCGCGATCAGCAGGAGGCCTTCGCGGACGTGGTCCTCGCCGGTCCCGACGACCTCGAGACCGTGATCCGCGAGCAGGAGGTGGACCGGCTGATCGTCACCTCGATCGACCGCTTCCACGCCGAGCACGTGGTGCGCGCCCTCGAGGCCGGGGCCGATGTCGTCGTCGAGAAGCCGCTGACCATCGACGCCCCGAGCGCCCGCCGCATCGAGGAGGCGGTGCGGCGCACGGGACGCGAGGTCGTGGTCACCTTCAACTACCGCTACAGCCCCCGCAACAGCGCGCTGCGCGAGGTCATCGCCTCCGGACAGATCGGGAAGCCTGTCTCGATGCTCTTCGAATGGGTGCTGGACACCTCCCACGGCGCCGACTACTTCCGCCGTTGGCACCGCGACAAGGCCAACGGCGGCGGCCTGTTCATCCACAAGGCCAGCCACCACGTCGATCTCGCCTCCTGGTGGCTGGACGCGATCCCCACCCGCGTCTACGCGCGCGGCGGGCTGCGCTTCTACGGCGCCCGGAACGCGGTGGATCGGGGTCTGGCGCCCGCACCCGAGCGCGGCACGCACGACGGCGAGCACGGCCCCTTCGAGCTGGACCTGCGCAGCGACGATCGCCTGAAGGAGCTCTACCTCGACCAGGAGGAGCACGACGGCTACCGCCGCGACCAGGACGTCTTCGGTGAGGGCATCACCACCGAGGACAACCTCACCGCGATCGTCGACTTCGACTCGGGGGCGGTCCTCACCTACGCCCTGAACGCGCACAGCCCCTGGGAGGGCTACCGGGTCGTCGTCAACGGCACCGAGGGCCGCGCCGAGCTCGAGGTCGTCGAGCGCGCCGAGGTCGCGGCGAGCACCGACGGCTCCAAGATCGTCGACCCCAGCGTCGTCGACGTCGCCTCCGGGGCGCAGGTCCGCACCGAGGGGGAGCGGCTCGTGGTCCAGCGCCACTTCGAGCCCGCCCGCGAGGTCCCGATCATCCAGGGCACGGGCGGCCACGGCGGCGGCGACGCCCTCATGCTCTCCGAGGTCTTCCGCGGTCCGCAGGAAGACCCTCTGGGCCGTGCCGCGGACTGGACCGACGGCCTGCGCGCCATCTCCGTGGGGATCTGCGGCAACGAGTCGATCGCGACGGGCATGCCCGTGGACGTCGAGGACTTCCTCGGCATCGACCTGCGCGCCGCGGCGGAGCAGGCATGAGCCCCGAGAACCCGGCCCCGGTCCGCCTCGCCCTCGTCGGCACGCGCGGCTTCGGCCGCGTCCACGTCCAGAACCTGCGGCCGCTGATCGCCGAGGGCCGGGCAGAGCTCGTCGGCGTCGTCGACGTCGCCGAGCCCGAGGCCGATATCACCGCCCCCTGGTTCCTGACGCTCGCGGAGCTGCTGGCGGGCCTCCCGGAGGAGAGGAAGCCCGAGGTCGTCATCATCGCGACCCCCATCACCACGCATACGGCGATGGCGCTCGAGGCCCTCGCGGCCGGCTGCCATGTCGCCCTCGAGAAGCCGCCCGTGCGCTCGCTCGCCGAGCACTGGCGGCTGCTGCGCGCCGCCCGCGAGGCGGGAAGGGCCGTGCAGGTCGGCTTCCAGGCGCGGGGCGGCGGCGGGATCGACCGACTGCGCGGCATCGTCCGCGACGGGGAGCTGGGCGAGGTCCTGCGGGTCACCGCCCACGGCGCCTGGCAGCGCGACCGGGCCTACTACGCGCGCAGCCGCTGGGCCGGGCTGCGGCGCCTGGGCGGGGAGCGCGTCGCCGACGGGGTGGCCACCAACCCCCTCGCCCATGCCGTGCACGCCGCCCTGACCGTCGCCGGGATCGACCGGGCGGACCAGATCGCCTCCGTCACCGCGGAGATGCGCCGCGCCCACGACATCGAGGCCGACGACACCACCTACCTCGGCATCGTCCCCGTGGAGCCCGGCGTCCCGCCCGTGCACTGCGCCCTCGTCACGACCGCGCCCGTGCAGGAGGAGGCCTGGATCGAGGTCGTCGCCACCCGCGGTCGCGCCCGCCTGTACTACACCGCGGATCGTGCCGAGATCACCCCTGTCCCGCTGGTGCCCGAGCAGATCGTCCCCGCGGGTGTGGACCCGGGCGATATCCGGGCCGTCGCCCGCCGCGAGGAGTACGGGCGCGCCTCCCTCGTGGAGAACCTGCTGCGCCACGCCCGCGATGCCTCCGTGCCGCTGATCTGCCCGCTCGAGTCCACGAGCGCCTTCACCGCGGTGCTGGACGCGACCCAGTCCCTGCCGGACCCCGCACCCATCGGCGCCGAGCACGTCACCTGGGTGGGGGAGGGCGCGGCCGCCCATCCGGTCGTCGAGGACATCGAGACCTGGATGCACGCGGCCCTCGAAGCCGGCGCTCCCTTCGCGGAGGTCGGCGCCCCCTGGGGCGATGCCGCGGCCGTGCGCACCTGGTCGCCCCCTCCGGCGGACGCGACCGGCCCTGGCGCCTCCGGCACGGGAGACGCGGCATGAGCGCCGCCACCGCCGCCTGGGCCCCGCAGCTCGCCGCCCGCGCCCACCTGCTCGAGGGTCTGGTCCCCGGCGGTGCGATGACCGAGGAGGCCGAGGCCGCCTGGCGCGCCCCCTTCGGCGAGCCCGAGACCTGGGAGCTGGAGATCAGCGACCGGGATCTGCCCGGGCCGCACGGCCGCATCCCCGTGCGCATCTACGTCCCGGCCGCGCCCTCCTCCGCCCCGCGGCCCGCGCTGGTATGGATCCATGGGGGCTCGTTCCAGCATGGCGACCTGGACATGCCCGAGGCGCACGAGGTGTCCCGCGGCGTCGCCGGCCGGGCCGATGCGGTGGTGATCTCCGTCTTCTATCGGCTGGTGGACGAGCCCTCCGGGACCCCGGCCGCGAACCCTGACGGGGAGACGGGCCTGCACGCCCCGATCCCGCTGGACGACGTGCACGCCGCGTACACGTGGGTGCGCGAGCATGCCGCGGAGCTGGGCGTCGACCCGGCGCGGGTGGCGATCGGCGGGGCCAGCGCCGGCGGGGATCTCGCGGCCTGCGCGAGCATCCGCCTCGCCGACGAGGGCGCCGCCCCGTGGCAGTCCTTCCTCATGTACCCGGTCGCGCACATCGAGATGCCGGAGGCGACCGCGGAGGAGGCCGCAGCCCTCGCGGCCTGCGCACCGCTGGGCGGCTTCCCCTTCGAGGCCGTCGCCCGCATGGGGGAGGCCTACAACGGACGTCCCCGCGCCGAGGCGACCGGCTACGAGTTCCCGGCCCTGGCCGCTCGGCACGACCACCTGCCTCCGACGCTCGTGGACGTGGCCGAGTTCGACGGGCTCCGCCCCAGCGGCCGCGCCTACGCCGAGCAGCTGGAGGTCGCGGGTGTCGATGTCGAGCTGGTGCTCAGCCGCGGAGTGCCCCACGGCCATCTCAACAAGGTGGGCCTCGCCGAGGCGCACGCGAGCATGGACCGCATGGCCCGTCGTCTCCGCGAGCGCTGACCGGCGCGCCGCCGTTCCCGCCCCACCGGCGACCGCCCCTCGCTCCTGCGGCACACATCGAGTATGGTGTGAACATGTTCGATGAACATGTTCAGTACAGGTGGCTCTGCGGGGCCCTCCGATGAGCCGCGCTCGGCAGCGGGAGGAGACCCGTGCCCGGATCCTCGAGGCCGCGCGGCGTCGCTTCCTCGGGGACGGCTTCGAGGCGACGACGGTCCGGGCGATCGCTGCGGATGTCGGGATGAGCGTCGGCTCCGTCATGGCCGTCGGCGACAAGCGCGCCCTGCTCGTGGCGGTGCTCGACGCCGAGATCCAGCAGATCCAGGACGCCCGCGCCGGCCGGCCCCTTCCCACCGGGCCCGTCCTCGAGCAGATCCTGCACCTGCTCGCACCGTTCCTCGAGCTCTTCTCCGCGCACGCTCCTCTCGCGCGGGAGTACGGCGCCGTACTCATGGGGGCCGCGCATCGCTCGGACGTGTTCGGGGCTCTGGGCGAGGCACTGCGCCGGGAGCTGGGGGAGGTCCTCCGCGCGGGCGATGACGGCTCCGCCGCGGCCCCGGCCGCGGTCGAGGATCTCGCCGACGCCGTGTACTTCACCTACCTCGGGGTCCTCTTCGCCGGGGCCGCCCGCGGCGGCGATCCCGGCCCGGGCATGGAGGCGGACCTGCGGCGCGTCCTCCCACCGCTCCTCGCCCCGACCCTCTCCGCGGTCGACGATCAGGCCCCCGTCGGGAAGGATCGGCGATGACCCTCCTCCCGGATCCGTGGTGGCTGAGCGCGCTGCTGGCCGCCGTCCTGCTCGGCGACGCACTCCTCTCCCTCCGCCCGCCGCAGTTCATCCGGCGCTGCCTCGACGGCGTCGGCCTCCCGCGGGACTGGTGGTGGATCCTCGTGGTCATCAAGCTCGCGGCCGTCGTGGGCCTCGTCGCCGGACTGTGGGTCCCCGGCATCGCCCTCGCCACCACGTGTGCCGTGATCTGCTACTTCCTCGCCGCGGTCGCCGCGCACGTCCGGGCGCGCTTCCTGGGCCGCGAGCTGTGGATCAACTGTCTGGGGATGCTCGCCCTCGCCGTCGGCGTGCTCGTGCTCGGGCACCTCGTCTGAGAGCGCCGGCCGGGCGCGGCCCGTGCTCCTCCGGCTGCGCGATCACGAGGACTCGCGCGGGACGGCGATCCGGTCGAGATCGGCATCGGAGAGCACGCGGACCTCGACGGTCCGCCGGCCCGACGCCGTGGCCTTCAGCAGCCGGTGCACGCCGTCGAGGATCGTCAGCCGGCCGCCCTGGCCGATCCGGCAGTCGAGCGGGATGTCGAGGTCAGCGTCCAGGGTGCGCCGCCACTGGTCCGCATACCGCGCCGGGTCTCGCATAACCTGCATCGGTGACACCTGGAACGGGGCCCCGTCCGCTGCCCAGAACGGCAGGGGGAGGTGCCAGGCGAGCTCCTCGGTCGCGACCTCCCGTGCCGGCAGGTCGAGCGCATGCAGGCGTGCGAGGTCCCAGCGGAAGTCGAGGATCACCCCCCGCAGCTCCCGCGGCACCTGCGCGAGCAGCGGGAACGGGACGCGATCCGCGGGGCCCATTCTCAGGCGGCGGTGACGGCCGCGCGCAGGGCGCGGGCGGCGGCCTCCGGATCCCGGGCCTCCGTCAGCGCGCGCACGACGACGATGCGATCCGCGCCGACGGCGAGGACCTCCGGCACGCGTTCCAGGTCCACCCCGCCGATCGCGAAGAACGGCTTCCCGGGCCCCGCGTCGATGCCCATCACCGCCCCGACCCGGCGGGCCGAGGACCGCAGCTCCGCGGCCTCGCGAGGCAGCTCCAGGCCGACGGCCGCCCGGCCCGGCTTCGTCGGCGTCTCCCACACCGGACCGGTGCAGAAGTAGTCGATCCCCGGATCGCCGAGCGCCTGCCGGACCTGGTCGCGGGTGCGCGTCGAGCGTCCCAGCAGCATCCCTCGGCCCACGAGGGAGCGGGCATCGGCCGTGGTCAGATCCCCCTGGCCCAGATGCAGCACATCCGCGCCGGCGAGCACGGCGACATCGGCCCGGTCGTTCGCGGCCAGCAGGGCCCCGTGGCGGTCCGCGATCGGACGCAGCGCCCGCAGCGCCTCGACCTCCGCGCGCGCCTCCGCCGCCTTGTCCCTCACCTGCAGGATGTCGACACCCCCGGCGAAGCAGGCCTCGGCGAAGTCGAGCAGTCCGGGAAGGCCGCGGGAGAGGTCCACGCATACGTAGAGACGGGAATCGGCCAGACGCGCGCGGCGCTCGGCGCCTGTTGCATGATCAGCACTCATGCGCCCACCTTCGCACAGGTAGACTGCTGCGCGTTCCGTGGGAGCCCGCATGCGCGGGCTGAGAGGGCGCCGTCCGTGCCGACCACTACGACTGGATGCGGGTCATGCCGCCGTCAGGAGGAATGCACACGTGCACGTCGTCGTCATCGGCGCAGGGATCGTCGGGCTGCTCACCGCGCTCGAGCTGGACCGGCGCGGCCATCGCGTGGAGATCCGCTCCACGGGGGTGGCGGACGGTGCGACCCATGCCGCCGCGGGCATGCTCGCCGCCGCCGCGGAGATGCAGGTGGGGCAGGGGCCGCTGTGGCACATCATGCGTGAGGCGGCCGATGCGCACCGCGAGCTCGCCGCCGCCCTGCCTCAGCTCGCCCCGATCACCGCCCGCGAGGCCGGGTACCGGGATGATCCGACCCTCGTCGTCGCCCGCGACCACGCCGATCTCCGATCCCTCCAGGATCTGCTGCGCCATCAGCGTGCCGTCGGGGCGCAGGTCCAGGAGCTGACGGCGCGGGAGGCCCGCCGTCACGAGGCCGCCCTCGCCCGCCACGTCGCCGGGGCCGTGCGCATCGCCCAGGACCACCAGGTCGACCCGCGGAGGCTGGCCGCCGCCGCCCGTCGGATCCTCGAGGAGCGCGGCGTGCCGGTCCGCATCGGCCGGATCGACACGCTCGCGGGCATCGAAGCAGACCGGATCGTCCTCGCCGCAGGGCTCGGCGTTCCCGGGATCGACGGTCCGCACCGCGGACTCGACCTGCGCCTGCGGCCCGTGCGCGGCGACATCCTGCGCCTGCGCGTCCCGGGGACCCTGCTGATGCCGGGGGAGGAGCACCTCCTGTCCGGCACCGTCCGCGCGATCGTGCGCGGCAGGCCCGTCTACCTCGTGCCGCGCGACGACCGCGGCATCGTCCTCGGCGCGACCAGCCGCGAGGACGCCCTCGAAGGACCCTCGACCGGCGGTGTCCTCCAGCTGCTGCAGGACGCCGCGGAGATCCTTCCCGCCGTCCGGGAGACCGAGCTGGTCGAGATCCTCGCCCGCGACCGGCCCGGCACCCCCGATGACCTGCCGCTGCTGGGACCGGTCCCCGGCGCGGAGAGGATCATCGTCTCCACCGGCTACCACCGCCACGGCATCCTGCTGTCCGCCTGGGCGGCGCGGCGCACCGCCGACCACCTCGAAGGAGCCGCGGACGCCCTGCCCGCCGCCGTCCGCCCCGAGCGCTTCACGAAGGAGCCCGCATGAGCATCCCCCTGACCGTCAACGGCGAGGCCGCCGAGGTCCCACCCGGATCCACCGTCCGCGACCTCGTCGCCGCACGCCTCGGGCACCCGGTGGGGGAGGACGGTCGCAGCCTGGACGGGCGGTCGCTGGGCGTGGCCGTCGCCCTCGACGACGCCGTGATCCCCCGCAGCCTCTGGTCCACCACCCCCCTCGCGGCCGATGCGCGCTGCGAGTTCGTCACCGCCGTCCAGGGAGGATGAGCATGAGCGCCGCCACCACCACCGGCACCGATCCCGCCGCTGCCGTCGGGGCCGCGGATCCGCTGGTCATCGCCGGGACCGAGCTGTCCTCGCGGCTCATCATGGGCACCGGAGGGGCCACCGACCTCGCCGCCCTCGAACGGGCCCTGATCGCCTCACGCACGCATCTGACCACCGTCGCGATGCGCCGGTTCTCCGCGGACTCCGGCACCTCGATCTTCGCCCTGCTGCAGCGGCTGGGCATCACGGCGCTGCCCAACACCGCGGGCTGCTACACGGCTCGCGACGCGGTCCTCACCGCGGAGCTCGCCCGCGAGGCCCTCGAGACCGACTGGGTCAAGCTCGAGGTCATCGCCGATGAGGACACGCTCCTGCCCGATGGCGTCCAGCTGCTCGAGGCGACCGAGGAGCTGGTCCGCCGCGGCTTCACCGTCCTGCCGTACACGACGGACGACCCGGTTCTCGCCCGCCAGCTCGAGGACGCGGGCGCGGCCGCCGTCATGCCGCTGGGATCGCCGATCGGGACGGGGCTGGGGATCCTGAACCCGCACAGCATCGCGCTCATCGCGGAGCGGGCCGGCGTGCCCGTCGTCCTCGACGCCGGGATCGGCACCGCCTCCGATGCGGCGCTCGCGATGGAGCTGGGCTGCTCCGCCGTGCTCGTCGCGAGCGCCGTCACGAGAGCCCAGGACCCGGTGGCGATGGCGCGGGCCATGGACCTCGCGGTCCGGGCCGGTCGTGCCGCCCGCGGCGCAGGCCGCATCCCTCGCCGCCAGCTGGCGCTCGCCTCCTCGTCCTTCGACGGCCTCATCGAGACCGCCGGCACGAGCCGTGAGGCGGAGTCGCTGTGAGCGGCACAGATGCGGCGGGAGCACCCGGTGCGGCGGACCGCCCGACCGGATCTGCCGCGGACGCCCCTGCCCCGGGCGGAGCGCTGCCGCCGCTGGTCGCGCCCGGCCCCGAGCTGACGCCCGAGCAGGTCGCCCGCTACCGCCGCCAGATCACCCTCGCCCAGATCGGCACCCTCGGGCAGCGCCGCCTGCACGCCGCCTCGGTCCTGGTCGTCGGGGCGGGCGGGCTCGGCTCCCCGGCCCTGCAGTACCTCGCCGGAGCCGGGATCGGCACCCTCGGGATCGTCGACGACGACCTGGTGGACGTCACCAACCTGCACCGGCAGGTCGTGCACGGCATGGACGCCCTGGGCCGGCCCAAGGCCGACTCCGCCGCCGCGGCCGTCGCCCGGATCAACCCCGAGGTGCGCGTGCGGATCCACCGCGAACGCATGGGCCCGGACAACGCCGTGGAGCTCCTGGGCGGCTACGACGTGGTGCTGGACGGCACCGACAACTTCGCCACCCGCTACGTCGTGGCCGATGCCAGCGAGATCACCGGCGTGCCCGTGGTCTGGGGTGCGATCCTGCGCAGCCACGGTCAGGTCAGCGTGTTCTGGCCGGGGCGCGGCGCCCACTACCGCGATGTCTTCCCCGAGCCGCCCGCCCCCGGCGAGGCGCCGTCCTGCGCGGAGGCCGGGGTGCTGGGGACTCTGCCGGGACTGCTCGGCACGATCATGTCCACGCAGGTCATCCAGCTCATCACCGGAACCGGGGCGCCGCTGGTGGGGCAGCTGCTGCTGTGGGACGAGGCCACCAGCACCACCCGCACCCTGCGCATCGCCCCCGATCCCGGGCGCGCACCGGCGACCCGGGTCGAGATCCCCGCCGCGGCCGATCCCGCCTGCCGGATCGGCGGACCATCGCCGGAGGAGACCCTGCAGGCCGCCCAGCTGCGCGCGCTGCTGGGCCCGGCGGATGCCGATGCAGGCGCCGAGGGCGCCGTCCGCGGGGAGATCACCGTGGTCGACGTGCGCGAGCCGTGGGAGTTCGCGGCCGGCGCGATCGACGGCGCGGTGAACGTGCCGCTGCAGCAGGTGCTCGACGAGGGCGCCGCGGCGCTGCCCCGCGGCGACGACGTGGTGCTGTACTGCCAGGGAGGCGTGCGCTCGGCCCGCGCCCTCGAGCGGCTCCGCCCGGACTGGTCGCTGCGCGAAGGGCGCCTGCGCCACCTCGACGGCGGCTACCAGGCGTGGAGCACCGGCACGGAGGGATGAGGCGCGCAGGGCGTCGGCCGGGAGGTGTTCCCGCGGGAACGCCTCCCGCGCGGTGCGCGCCTCCGCTCTGAAGGCCGCCGGCGAGCGGTGGCGGGGTGCGGCGCCCGGCTCAGAAGTACTCCGCGGGCAGCGTCCCGCGCAGCCAGGCGAGCTCATTGTCACGGATGAACACGGACAGCGACTCGTCCACGCCCATCCCGCCCTCCGGGCCGAGCCAGCTGTCGAGGATCTCCACCAGCGCCCGGGCGGTCTCGATGGACGGGGTGCTCACCAGACGGTCCCAGGTGTCGACGAAGCCGCCCGGGCTCGGGACCTCGCGCACCAGGTGATGGATGTACTTCGCCCCCGGCATCAGGCGGTGGTCGGCGGCGAGGGCGGCGCGCGCCGCGGAGAGGGCGAGATGCGTGGAGGCATGCTGCAGCAGGAACGGGTCGCCGCGCTGCTCGGCCTGGCGCAGGAAGTAGCCGCCGTGCAGATGGGCCTGCGCCAGATGGGAACGGACCCGCCCCGCCCAGGCGTCCTTCGACAGCAGCGGGATCGCGGAGACGAGCGTGGGCAGCTCCTCGCAGCGCGAGAAGGCGATGCGCGCACCGGCGAACGAGGCGCGCGTCGGGTCGTCGCCGGTACGTGCCGCGGCGCGCAGGTAACCGAGGCTCGCCGCCTTCACGTCGATGTACGAGCCGGGGTAGTCCAGGCCGGTGCGATCGGTCCATGCCCAGCGGTCCTCCCGGCCCAGCTGCTCGAACCGTGCGGCGTCGAGCACCAGGTACACGTCGACATCGGAGTCCTCGCGCTCGGTGCCGCGCGCCAGCGATCCGACCAGCACGACGCCCAGGACGGCCCGGTCCGCGGCGACCTGCTCGACATAGGCGGCGAGGGCTCGTTCCTGATGCTCCATGCGGGCTCCTGTCCCCGGTTCTGCTGTGCAGTCTGTCGTGGTCAGCTCTCTGGTTTCCCAGCGCCGGCGACCTCGTGCCGATTGTCGCCTGTGCGTGGATCCGTGCCGGGCATGGGGCCGCCGTGGATCAGCGTCGCCACGACGCCAGCCGAGCAGCTGACTCCTGGGCGGTGACAGATCCGGTCGCGACACCGATGACCAGGTCATACGCGTCATCGTCAGGGGCGTCGAGGTCTGTGGAATTGATGTCGTAGAACACCGCCACAGCCAACCAGCCGAGTCTCCTGTTCCCGTCGACGAGCGGATGGTTCCGCACGACCGACTCGAGGAGGACTGCAGCCTTGAGGTCGAGGCTCTCATAGGCCTCGCGGCCGAAGAGGGTCGTCGAAGGCCGATGAGCTGCCGATGCCAGGAGTCCGAGGTCGCGCACGGGACCGACCCCCAGGTCGAGAATCAGGTCAAGAAGATCCTCCAGGGTGAGGAACGCGGTCACTCTCCGAGTCGCCTCAGGAGATCGGCGTAGCGGTCACGCGCACGCTCCGAGGCCGCGCTCACCCGGGACGCATGGTCCCGTCGTTCCACGGCTTCGCGAATCGCGAGAATCACGGCGCCCTGGCGGCTCGTCCCGGACTGCTCCGCGAGTTGAGCGAGCCGCTTCTCATCGTCGTTGCTGAGGCGAAGTGTCATGGCCATATCCGGATGATACCAATCTGGTATCAGGATGTCAGGTCCCAGTCGTCACATCACGGCGCCGATGTGCCAGGGGATGAACTCCTCCAGACCGTAGCCCAGCTCTTCGCTCGCGGACTTCCTCCCCGAGGCCAGGTCGAGCAGGGCGTGGTAGATCTCCAGGCCCTTCTCCTCGATGGACACGTCGTGCTCGACCATCTCGCCGGCATCGATGTCCATGTCGTCGGTCATCCGCCGGAAGAGGTCCGAGTTCGTGGCGACCTTCAGCGTCGGTGCGGGACGGCTGCCGAGCGCCGAGCCGCGGCCGGTCGTGAAGCAGATGAGGTTCGCGCCGCCGGCGACCAGCCCCGTGACGGAGACGGGGTCGTAGCCGGGGGTGTCCATGAAGCCGAAGCCGCGGGTGCCGATCTTCTCCGCGTACCGGTACACCGCTGCGAGCGGGGCGTGCCCGCCCTTGGCGACCGCGCCCAGGGACTTCTCGAGGATCGTGGTGATCCCGCCCTCCTTGTTCCCGGGGGAGGGGTTGTTGTCCATGCTCGCGCCGGTGGTCTCGGTGTACTTCTCCCACCAGGCGATCACATCCAGCAGATCCTGGGCGACCTCCGGATTCTTCGCACGGACCACGAGCAGGTCCTCGGCTCCGTAGATCTCCGGGGTCTCCGCGAGGACGCTCGTGCCGCCCTGGGCGACGATGAGGTCCGAGGCGTATCCGAGCGCCGGGTTCGCGGTGATGCCGGACCAGCCGTCGGAGCCCCCGCAGTTCAGGCCCAGCACGAGTTCGGAGACGGGCACGTCCTCGCGGGTCACGTCCGCGACCTGCGGGAGCATCTGCTCGATCGCAGCGATGCCGGCCTCGATCGTGGCCCGGGTGCCGCCGGTGCCCTGGATGGTCATGCGGACCATCGGCAGATCGCGGGCGGGCTTGTTCGGCCCGGTCTCGAACTCGGCGAACAGCTGCTCCATCTGATTGACCTCGCAGCCCAGCCCGATCGCGAGCACCCCGCCCACATTGGGGTGGTCGGCGTAGCCGAGGATCGTCCGGCGCAGGATGTCCATGCCGTCGCCGGTCGGCGCCATGCCGCAGCCCAGGTCATGGGCGAGAGGGAGGACGCCGTCGACGGTGTCGGGGAGGATCCCGGCCCGTTCGACCCGGTCCGCGATCGCCCGCACGACGGTCGCCGAGCAGTTCACGGAGGCGACGATCGCGATGTGGTTGCGGGTCGCGACCCGGCCGTCGCCGCGGCGGATCCCGCGGAAGGTGCGGCGCTCGGGGAGCGCAGGCGGGCTCCACGGCCTGGAGCTTCCGGCCTCTGCCGCACTCGTCGCCGCATGGGCGGAGAACTCCAGATTGTGCGAATGGACGTGATCGCCGGGGGCGATCGGCGCCGTCGCGGTGCCGATGACGTGGCCGTACTTGCCCAGGCTCTCGCCGACGGCCCTCGGACGCACCGCGACCTTGTGGCCCCGCGGGACGTCGACGGCGACCCGGACGGACCGGCCGCCCACCGGGAGCTCCTCGCCGGCGGCGACGTCGCGCAGCGCGATCGCGACATCGTCCCCGTCGTGGAGGAGCCGCAGCGCGGCGATCTGCTCGGCGCTCATGCCGTCGCCCGGTCCGTGACCGGTTCCGGGTAGGACGCGAGGGGAAGGCGGTAGGCGAGGTCGATCGCAGTCTCGATCGCCTCGTCCTCCTCGAGCCGGTGCTCGGCGACGAGGCGCGCGAGATAGCCGGCGTCGATACGACGGGCCAGGTCGTGGCGCGCGGGGATCGAGGCGTAGGCGCGCGTGTCGTCGACGAATCCGGACATGTTCGCGAAGCCCGCCGTCTCCGTCGCGGTCTCGCGGAAGCGGCGCATGCCGTCAGGGGAGTCGAGGAACCACCACGGGGCGCCCAGGCGCACCGACGGATAGGCGCCCGCGAGCGGTGCCAGCTCCCGCGAGAAGACGGTCTCGTCCACCGTGAACAGGATGCAGCGGAAACGGGGGTCCAGACCGTGGCGCTCGAGCATCGGCCGCAATGCGCGGGTGTACTCCGTGGCCACCGGGATGTCGTAGCCCTTGTCCTGGCCGTGCCGGGCGAGGATCTCGCTCTGGTGGTCGCGCAGCACGCCCGGGTGGATCTGCATGACCAGGCCGTCCTCGCAGGACATGCCCGCCATCTGCAGCAGCATGTGGGCGGCGAAGGCTTGGGCCTCCGCCGCGGTGGGCTCCGCCCCGGCGAGCACGCGGGCATACAGGGCCGCGGCCTCCGCCTCGTCCATCGGATGCGTGTCGGCGGACAGGTGCCCGTGGTCGGTGGCCCGGGCGCCGGCGGCCACGAAGGCGCGGCGGCGCTCGCGGAGCGCCTCGAGGAAGCCCGCGTAGGTGTCGGTGTCGATGCCGGAGACCTCCGCGAGCGTCGCGATCTCCTCGCGCCATGTGGACCGCTCCAGCTGCAGGACCCCGTCGGGGCGGAAGGTCGGCACGACCCGGCTGCCCAGGCCGTCCGCCGCCAGACGGGCATGCACCGAGAGGTCCGAGGAGGCCGGATCCGTCGTCGAGATGATCTCGATGCCGAAGGAGTCCAGGAGCGCGCGGGGCCGGAACTCGGGGCGGGCGACCGCGGCGGCGATCTGGTCGTAGATGCGGTCCGCGGACTCGGACGAGGGCTTCTCCGTGACGCCGAAGACCTCGACCAGCTCGTGCTCGAGCCAGAAGCGGGACGGAGTGCCCCGGTACAGGTGCCAGTTCTCGCAGAAGGTCCGCCAGATCTGCCGCGAGTCCGTCTCGACGGGGCCGCCGTCGCGCCGCGGCACGCCGAGGGACTCGAGCGGGATCCCCTGCGAGGCCATCATCCGGGTGACGTAGTGATCCGGGACGATGAGCAGCTGCGCCGGGTCCGCGAAGGGCTCGTCGTCGGCGAAGACGGAGGCCTCGACGTGGCCGTGCATCGCCACGATCGGCAGCGGAGCCGTCTGCTCGTGGATCCGCACCGCGATCTCGCGGACTCCGGGCTCAGCCGGAAGGGCGCGATGCGGGTGGAGGGTCCAGGGCGCAGCGGCGGGACGGGACGGGGACATGCCATCTCCTTCGACGGGGCGACGCCTCGGGAGGAGGCGATGCGTAAACGGTTGCACATCCGGGGAGGAGAGCGCAAGATGGTGAGGGCGCAAACGGTTGCCATCCCGTAGGCTGTACCGCCACGCCACCCGCCGGCGACCGACGACGAGGAGGTCCGATGCCCACGACGCTCAAGGACGTCGCCGCGCTCGCCGGCGTCTCCGTCGCGACCGCCTCGCGCGCCCTGCAGGGCGTGGACCGCATCGGAGAGGCGACCCGGGAGAAGGTCCGGGCCGCCGCCGCGGAGCTCCAGTACACCCCCAACCGCACCGCGCGGGCGCTGAGCACAGGGCGCACGGGGACGCTCGGGCTCATCGTCCCGGACCTGCTGAACCCCTTCTTCCCGGCCGTCGTGAAGGGGGCACAGGCCCGGGCGCGCGAGCTGGGCATGCAGCTGCTCCTGGCGGACACCGACGAATCCCCCCAGGCGGAGCTGCCCCTCGTGAGGACCCTCGCCCCGCAGGTCGACGGCGTGATCCTCTGCTCGAGCCGTCTGGACGAGCAGGACCTGGACACGGCGGCGGGCCTGGCCCGCACCGTCCTGGTCAACCGCGAGCACGGCTCCCTCCCCTCGATCGTGCTGGACCCCGGACCGGGGGTGGCGGCGACCCTGCGTCATCTGCGCGCCCTGGGCCACCTGCGCATCGGCTACGCCGGTGGGCCGGCGACTTCGAGCGCCGACGCCCTGCGTCGGACGAGCCTTCATGAGACCGCCCGGGAGCTGGGGCTGGAGCTGCGGGACCTCGGCTCCCACACCCCGGATGCCTCGGGCGGCGCCGCCGCCGCGGAGCAGGTCCTCCTCGCGCGGCCCGATGCGGTGCTCGCCTACAACGACGTGATGGCGCTCGGGATGATCGACCGGCTGCGCGGATTCGGCCTCGCGGTGCCCGCGGATCTCAGCGTCGTCGGCTGGGACGACATCGAGTTCGCGGGGATGGCCCGCCCCGCCCTCTCGACCATCCGGGTACCTCGCCGTGAGGCGGGCTGCGCGGCCGTGGACCTCCTCGCCGCGCTCGTGCGCGGCGACTCCGTCACCAGCCGGCGCCTGGGCACCGAGCTCGTCCTGCGCGCCAGCACGGCGCGGGCCCACGGATCCGCCCGCGCCCCCGGGCGCTCCCCCGTGGACGTCGCCCGCCCTCCCGCCCCGACCCTCGTCGACGCATCCCGGCTCGGCGTCGACGCCCCGCCCGACCGCACCGATCCTCAGGAGCAGCACACGCCATGACCCGACTGGACCGCACCTCCTTCCCGACCCTCGCCCCCCGGGCGGACCTCGTGCTGCCCGCGCACCTGCCGGAGCAGGGCGCGTCCTCCGGCATCGTCCACCTCGGCATCGGCGCCTTCCATCGGGCGCACCAGGCGGTGATCACGCAGCGGGCGATCGAGGCGACCGGAGACGACTCGTGGTGGATCACGGGCGTCACGCAGCGCTCCGCCTCCGTCCGCGACCAGCTCGCGCCGCAGGACGGGCTGTACACGGTGCTCGAGAAGTCGCCGGAGGGATCCCGCGCCCACGTGATCGGCACGGTCCGGGAGGTCCTCTTCCCGGCCGAGCAGCAGGAGCGCCTCGACGCGCTCCTGGCCGATCCCGCCCTGCGCATCGTCACCCTCACCGTCACCGAGAAGGGGTACCGTCGCCGCGGGGACGGACGTCTCGACCTCGAGGATCCGCTGGTGGCCGCGGACATCGCCGGGGGGAGCGGGGCGGCTCCCGTCTCCGCCGTCGGCCGCCTGGCCCGCGGGATGCAGGGCCGGATCCGCGCAGGCGGCGCCCCGCTGACCGTCGTGTGCTGCGACAACCTCACCGCGAACGGCGAGGTGCTCTCGCGCCTGGTGCGGGACTTCGCCGCGGCCCTCCCCGCCGCGGAGGCGGAGGAGCTCACCGCCTATCTCGACGCGCACGTCCGCTTCCCCTCGACCATGGTCGACCGGATCGTCCCCGCGACCACCGAGGCGGACCGCGCCGAGGGCCGCGGGATCCTCGGCCTCGAGGATGCCGGCCTCGTCGTCGCGGAGCCCTTCCTCCAGTGGGTGATCGAGGGCGACTTCGCGACCGACCGCCCCGCCTGGGAGCAGGGCGGGGCCCAGATCACGCAGGACGTCGCCCCGTTCGAGCTGATGAAGCTGCGCACCCTGAACGGCGCCCATTCGACGCTCGCCTACCTCGGCGCCCTGCGCGGGCACGAGACGATCTCGGCGGCCGTCGGCGATCCCCAGGTCCTCCAGGCGGCCCGGGACCTCATCGCCGAGGACGTGATCCCGACGCTCACGGCGCCGGACGGCACCGACCTCGTGGCCTACGGGGAGACGGTGCTCGAGCGCTTCGCGAACCCGGCCCTGGCCCACCGCACCGTGCAGATCGCGATGGACGGCTCGCAGAAGCTGCCGCTGCGTCTGCTCGGCACGCTCCGCGATCGCCGTGCGGGAGGCGCGGAGCCGCGCGCCGCCGCCGTGGGCGTCGCCGCCTGGATGGCATACATCGCCTCGGACCTCCCGCTGGACGACCCGATGGCGACCCGTCTCGCCGACCTCGCCCGCGGCCGCACCGACCCCCGGGTGATCGTCGAGAACCTCCTGGGCGTGCAGGAGATCTTCGGCGAGGACCTCCCCGAGGACACCTGGCTGCGCAGCACCCTGCGCGACGAGGTCGCGCGGCTGCGGGCGCGCTGAGGACGGATGCCGCCATGAGACCCCCGTACAGCCCCGTCGTCGACTCCGCTCCCGCGAGCGTCGCCCTCATCGGCTCCGGATGGCGCGCCGAGTTCATCCTCGGCGTGATCGCCGCGCTGCCCGAACGCTTCGAGCTCGCGGGAATGGTGGTGCGGACCCCGCAGAAGGCCGCTCGCATGTCCGCCGAGTTCGGGGCGCCGGCCTTCGCCACCCTCGAGGAGCTGCTCGCGCACAGGCGCCCCGACTTCCTCGTCCTGTCCGTCCCGCGCACGGCCGCTCCCGACCTGATCGTCCGAGCCGTCCGCGCCGGCCTGCCGGTCCTCACCGAGACCCCGCCCGCGGACACCGACGCGGACCTCACCGCCCTGTTCCGGGCCGTGGGTGCTGACGCCCCCGTGCAGGTCGCCGAGCAGTACCATCGGCATCCGCTGATCGCCGCGCAGATCGCGATCGCCCGGTCCGGGAAGGTCGGAACCGTGCGCGAGGCGCGCGTGTCGATCAGCCACGAGTACCACGCGATCAGCATCATGCGTCGCGTGCTCGGGATCGGCTTCGAGGACGCGACCATCACCGCCCATCGTCTCGATGCGCCCCTGATCGGCGGTCCCGGCCGCAGCGGCGACCCGCAGGAGGAACGGATGCTCTCGGCGGAGCTGACGCTCGGCATCGTCGACTTCGGCGACCGCTTCGGCGTCTACGACTGGGCGCCCGCGTAGAACCGCTCCTGGATCCGGCGGACCCACCTCCTGGCACGCGGGGAGCGCGGCGAGATCGACGGGCTCGAGGTGCGCTACCTGCAGGACTTCCGGACGCCGATGCAGTGCGCGATCCGGCGCGTGGACACCGGCCAGTTCACGAACTTCGAGGGTCACTACCTGCGAGGACTCGTCCTCGGCGAGGAGTGGATCTATGAGAACCCCTTCGCCCCGGCGCCCCTGATCGACGACGAGATCGCGGTCGCCTCGTGCCTGGCGGGGATGACGGAGCTCGTCCGCGGCGGGCACGGCTTCTACGGCCTCGCCGAGGCGTGCCAGGATCACTACCTGGCCGGTGCCGTCCTCGAATCCGCGCGGACCGGGAGGACGGTGCGCACGAGCCGTCAGGTCTGGGCCTGAGCGATCCTGCGGCGGCCGGATCCCGGCCGCCCGGCCGGGCTCGCCAGGACCACAGGTCCGATCAGAACGGCCAGACGATCGGCACGAGGACGGTCGCGATGACGAAGTACAGGGCCATGCACGGCAGCCCCAGCTTCCAGTAGTCGCCGAAGCGGTAGGCCCCGGGATCCTGCACCATGAGGTTTCCGGGTGTCGCGACCGGGGTGAGGAACGAGGCGGCACCGGCGATGGTGATGCCCATCATCATCGGCAGCGGGGACACCCCCGCGTTCTCGGAGACCACGACCGCGACCGGGGCGACGATCAGCACGGTCGCGAGGTTGCTGAGGAACTGGCCCAGCACCAGCACGATCAGCACGATGCACACCAGCAGCAGACGGGGCGAGCTCGCCCCGAACGTCGCCACGAGCGTGTCCGAGACGAGGTCCGCGGCTCCGCTCGTCTGGATCGCCGTGGACAGGGGGATCATCCCGGCCACGACGATGATGGTGGTCAGCGAGATGGAGTGCTGCGCCTGTGCGAAGGACAGCACGCGGGAGACCACGAGCACGGCTGCGGCGATCATGACCACGATCGCCGGGGGCAGCAGCTCGAGCGCGAGCACGACGCACATGACCACGAGCACGGCGACGGCGACATAGGAGCGCGCCCCCAGCCGCACCGACTGCCGCCGGATCAGGTCCGGATCATCGACGCTGAGGACGCCGCTGTGCCCGGCCTTCCGCTCGAGCGCATCCCAGGCTCCGCGCATCAGCAGCACGTCGCCCACCTGCAGCGTCCCGTGGTCGATGGATTCGCCGCCACGCCGGAACGAGGTGACGATCAGGTCCCCGGACTCTGTGCGCATGCCCCGATGGACCTCGTCGCCCAGGAACGGGGAGCGCGGCGGGATGACGATCTCCACCACGCCCTCCTCGTAGGTCAGGTCCGTCTCGCCGCTGCGCAGCCCGTGCTCGGCCGCGAGCACGCGCGCGTAGTCGGACAGGTCCCGGGGGGCGTTCTCGGGATGGCGCGCGGGCAGCAGCACCGGCCCCAGGAGCACGCAGATGAGGATGACTCCGACGAGCATCGGCACGCCGACGATCGCGAACTCGAAGAAGCCGAAGGGCCGCGATCCCGTCTCGACCGACAGCTCGGAGACGAGCACGTTCACGGGGGTGCCGAGCATGGTCAGCATCGACCCGGCGTGCGCGGCGAAGGCCAGCGGCATGAGCATCTGCGAGGGGGAGACGCGCGTGCGTGCGGCGAGCATGACCCCGACCGGGACGAGAGCGGCGACCGCGCCGTTGACGCTGATGAACGCGGTCAGCAGAGCCGTCATGATCATCAGCGCCACGAGCACCTTCGCGCGGCCGTCGCCGATCCTCCGGGTCAGCTGCTGACCCGCCCAGGCCGTCACCCCGGTCGCATCGAGCGCCTCGCTGACCACGAACAGCCCGGCGAGATAGATGACGATCGGGTCGCCGAAGCCGGCGAGGGTCTCCTGCAGGGAGTTGGTCCCGGTGAGGTAGAGGGAGAGCGCCACGCCGAGCGCGATGATCGCCGGGTTCAGACGGTTGGTGAGGAAGGCGATGACCGCCGCCACGAGGATGACGGCGGTCCAGACCAGCGGTGTCAGCACAGGCGTCCGTTCAGAGCGTGTCGAGCTGCTCGTCGATCTTCGTGATCCGCGGGATCTCCGGGTGCATGATCCGCTCGCCGCGGGCGACCACCATCCATGGCTCCGCGAGGTTGCGGAACGTGCTGCGGGGGTCCTTCTCGAGGACGACGAGGTCGGCGCTGCGTCCCGGCTCGATCGAGCCGGTCACGGCGTCGATGCCGAGGATCTGGGCGTTGACCTGCGTCGCCGCATGGAGAACGGCGTCCGCCGAGAGGTCGGCGTAGCGCCGCAGGAGGTCCATCTCGCGCCAGTAGTTCGAGTGCGTGACGAAGCTGACCGAGGAGTCGGTGCCGACGCCGACGCGGATCCCGTGCTCGACCGCGGTGCGGATGCCGGAGAGCATCTCCTCGAGGATCATCTCCGCGTTGGCCTTGACGACCGGATCCGCGCCGCTCTTCTCGAGCGGGAGCTTCACGATCGGGAGGCAGGCCTGCAGCGTGGGGATGAGGGCCGAGCTCCCGCGCAGGGAGGCGGGGTTGTCCAGGAACAGCTGGATGATCTCCTCGCTCATCGCGCTGCCGTGCTCGATCGTATCGACCCCGGCGCGCAGCGCGGCGGCCACGCCCTCCGCGGACTGGGCATGGGCGGCCACGAGGATCCCGGCCTCATGCGCCACCTCGCAGATCGCCCGCATCGAGGCCTCGGGCATCTCCGGCTTGCCGGCGTAGCCGATCTCCTTGGCGTCGCTGACCCCGGCGGTCGCCGCGATCTTGATGGCGGAGACGCCGGCCCGCACGGCGGCCTGCGTGTGGGCACGGGCCTGCTCGGGCGTGTCGCAGATATGGGCGATCTGCGGGGCGCCGTGGCCGTCGGTGATCGCCATGAGCGGTCCGGAGGCGAGCACCCGCGGGCCCACCTGCTCGCCCCGTTCGATGGCCGCTCCCGCCTCGACGACCTCGTAGCCGACGTCGCCGACGCTGCGCAGCGTGGTCACTCCCGTGTGCAGCTGCGTGCGGAGGTTCGTGCGGGTGCGCTTGCGGACCAGGGCGCTGCCGGCGAAGGAGCGCATGAACCAGGCGACGTACTTCTTGGTGGCGGGCTTGGTGAGGATCGGCGCGAGGACGGTTCCGTCCGCGAACAGGTGCGCGTGCGCGTTGATGAGACCGGGGATGACGTAGCGCCCGGAGGCGTCGATCCGGGCCATGGCCGCGGGGATCTCGACCTGATCGGCGGGTCCGGCCTGGGCGATCGTCCCGGAGGAGTCGACCACCACCGTCCAGTCGGCGTGAGCGGTGCCGGCGGCATCGCCGGTGAGGACGGTCGCGCCGAGCAGGGCGAAGGGAGTGATCATGGTCCGATCCTTGCACTCCTCAGGATCTGCGTCCAGCGGGACGCCCCCGTCGCATCACGGAATCGACCTGCGCAAACGCTGATCCATGGGATCAGCGGTGCGCGAGGCGGCGGTACGGTATGCCCCATGCATCCCGTTGTCCCGACGGCTCCTGCCGCTCCGTTCCTCCGGGGGCGCCTCCGATGAGCGCCCGCGCCTCTGCGGCCCTCCCGCAGCCCGAGGCCGCGGTCGCCCGGACCGGGCGCCGATCCTGGCAGTCCCGGATCCTCCTGCTCGCCGTCGCCGTGTTCGTGGTGGTCATGGTCGTCCGCCTGCACGGGCGGATCGACCTGCACCAGGTCACGGGCGCCCTGGGGCGTCTGCCCTGGTGGAGCCCCGTGGTGCTGATCGGTCTGCTGGTCGTGCGGCAGGTCCTCAACGCGGCGCCGCTGGCGATCTTCCTGCCGGGGGCGGGCCTGTACCGGAGCACCATCAACGACCTGTCCGCGGCGACGACCTCCGCCTTCGCGCCGCCGCCCAGCGACATGGTGCTGCGCGTGGCGATGTTCCGCACCTGGGGCATGGATCCGAACCAGGCGCTCGCTGCGACGACGATGAACGCGATCACGTTCTTCATCGGCCGCTTCTCGGCGCCCATCCTGGGCTTCGCGCTGCTGCCGCTCCTGCATGTTCCCCCGGGGCTGCGGCTCCTGGACGCGGTGAGCATCGCGATCGCGGCGCTGCTGGTCGCCGGCGTCCTGCTGGTCGTGCGCGGCCAGGGCTGGGCCGCGGCCGTGGGCCGGGGAGCGGGGCGGGCGGTCCGCCTGGTGCGCCGGCGCACCGATCCGGAGGCCTGGGCGCGGACGATGCAGGAGTTCCAGGGCAATCTGTCCGAGGGGGCGGAGCGCCGCTTCCCGCAGGCCATGCTCGCGACATACGGCGTGCTCGTGGTGGACCTGCTGATCTTCACGGCCTCGTTGCGAATGCTGGGGGTGGGGGCAGGCGAGGCGCCGCTCGTCGAGGTCGCCGCCGCCTACCTGTTCGCGTATCCGCTGACGATGTTCCCCGCGCAGGGGCTCGGCGTCATGGATTCGGCGATGCTGGGCTCGCTCGCGCAGACCGCGGGGCCGGGAACGGTCGAGCCGTCGATCGCGGCGGCCATCGTCTGGCGGACGGTCACGGTCGCGGGTCCGTTCGCGCTGGGTCTCATCGCGATGCTGCTGTGGCGCCGGGATGCGGCCCGCCGGGGGCGAACCGGGCGCTGAGGAGCTGCTCGAGGCGCTGGCCCAGCAGCATGAGCACGAGGGCGACCACCAGGGCGAGCACCGCCTGCCCGGTGCGGGCCGCGCCCAGGCCGATCTCGCCGCTGGAGCCCAGGCTCCCCATGAGCACGACCGCCGTCGCGATCGACGCGACCGCCCACGGTTCCTTCTTCACGAGGCTGAGGGCGACGGTCGCCACCGCGGCGACGGCGAGCGCGGCGAGGTCCAGACCCAGGCTCCCGACCATGCTGATGAGGACCGCGATCGCGCTGCCGAGCGCGGTCGCGCCCACGTAGAGCAGGGGGCGCGTCCAGCTGCGCCCGGTCGGGACGCTCATGAGGCAGAAGGCGAGCACCGCCCACTTCGCCCGCGGCAGGTCCCATGCCTCGCAGACCGCCAGCAGGAGGCAGCAGCCGAGGGCGAGGACGACGCCGTGGACGACCGCGGCGGGGACGGCGACCGGCTCCGGCTGCGGGGTGACCTTCGCGAGCGCGGCGATGCCGATGAGGAATGCTGCCCCGAGGGCGACGCCGAGAGCCGCGAGCAGGGGGCTCGCCTGCGGGGAGACGGTCGCGTAGAGCACGAAGATCGCGGGCAGCACGGCGACGGCCCGGGCGCTGCGGGTCGCGAAGAATCCCTGGACCGCGCACAGGATCACGAGGACCAGCAGCTGGGCGACCAGCGACCCGGCCGCGAGGACGCCCGCACCGGCCGTGAGGGCGCTGGTCGCGGCGACCAGGATCTGATCGCGGCGCTCGAGGCTGCGGACGGTCGCCGTGGTCAGGACGATCCCGAGGTAGACGCCGATCGCGAAGCCGCCGCCCGCCAGGAGAGCGGCGGCTCCGACCGGAAGCAGCGCGGCGACCACGAGCACGGCGGAGAGCGCGATGAGCCGGACTCCGCTCAGGGGTGCGCCGTCCATGGATGATCCGCCTTCCGCCGTCCCGATCTCGATCGGTGCCATCCTGTCATGCCCCTGGCCTGCCCTGGAGCTCGCGGCCCGTGCCCGGCGACGGGTCAGCCGATCTGTACGGGGGCGCCGGGGCCCCAGGGGATCCCGAGCAGGAACCAGGCGACGTACAGCACGGTCCAGATCACCAGGATCGCGATCGTGTACGGGAGCATGAGCGCGATGATCGTGCCGATCCCCGCGTCCTTCTTGTAGCGCTGGGCGACGGTGACCATGAACGGCAGGTAGACCATGAGCGGGGTGAGCACGTTGATCGGGGAGTCGCCCACCCGGTAGGCGGCCAGCAGCGTCTGCGGTGCGACGTCGAGGCTCGCGAAGATCGGGATGAACACGGGGGCGAAGATGACCCACTTGGGCACGAGGCCGGGGAGGATGAAGTCCAGCAGGACGATCACCAGGATGAACGCGACGAGCAGGACGATGGCGGGCACACGGGCCTGCTGGAGAGCCTCGGCAGCGCTCGCCGCGGCGATCGTGGGCAGGTTCGTCCAGGAGAACAGCGCGATGAACTGCGCGATCATCAAGAACATGACGAGCAGCCCGCCGAGGCTCGCGAAGGTCTTCGCGATCGCGCCGACCGCTGCCGAGCCGCCGCGCAGGGTCCGGGCCCCGGCGCCGTAGGCCATGCCGCACACGAGGAACGCGAGCGAGATGAGGAACACGAGGCTCGCCATGAACGGGGTCGTGCCGATGATGTCCCCGGTCTCGGGGTCGCGCAGCGGCGCCCCGGGCGGTGCCACGAGCAGGGCCACGAGTCCGATGAAGGCGAGCAGCGCCCACAGCGTGAAGCGCAGGCCGCGGGCCTCCGCGGCGTCGTCCACCGCCGGCTCGTCCGCGGCATCGGACGCGAGCTCCGCGCGGTCGTAGGCGCCCAGACGCTTCTCGGTCACCAGCACGGTCACCCCGAGGACCACGAACGTCAGGACGATCGAGGAGGCGATCGCGAAGTAGTAGTTCTGCGTGACCTCGATGGGCGCCATGCCGGCGGAGGTGAGGACCTCGTTGGTGATCTCGGTGAGCATCGAGTCGCTCGGTGTGATCAGCAGGTTCACGCCGAACACCGCGCCCACCGCGGCGAAGGCCCCTGCCAGACCGGCCAGCGGGTGCCGGCCGACCGTGAGGAATGCGGCCGCGGCGAGCGGCACGAGGATCAGGTAGCCGGCGTCGGTGGCGACGGACGACAGCACGCCCACGAAGATCAGGATGAGCGCCAGCCAGCGTGGCGGGGCGACCTTGACGACCTTGCGGATCAGCGCGCCCATGAGACCGGCATGCTCCGCGACGCCCACACCGGCCATCGCGATGAGGACCACCGCGACCACTCCGAAGCCGGCGAAGTTATCGACGAACGATTCGAAGAAGAAGCGCAGCCCCTCGATCGAGAGGAGGTTGCGGACCTCGAAGGTCTGCTCGGTGATGATGTAGTCGGGAACCGACGCCGGCGCTCCGGTGGTCGAGTCGTAGATCCCCCAGGTTCCGCCGAAGTGCTCGTTCACCTGCTGGAACTCGTCGTGTGGAACGGGGGTGACGACCTCGTCGGTGACGGAGACGCCCGCCCACGAGAGGATCGCGGAGAGGACCGCGATCACTCCGATCAAGTACACGAACATGATGGTCGGGTCGGGAACCTTGTTCCCGACCTTCTCGACCCAGTCGAGGACGCCCCCGCGCGGGGCGGCATCGGCGGCGACGGCCATCCACGACTCCTTCGGGCCTCAGGATCCTCGTCGAGGGAGGTTCTCATCGCCGAGTATGGACCTGCTGAGGACGTGCGATCAAGCAGCGATTCCGCCTCTGGGAGAGGGGTCGAGGGATTCGCTCCTGATCCGCGCCGGGCGGAGACCCGCGGCGGAGCCGCCCGGCGCGCCCTCCGCCTCAGAACCGGTGGCTGCCGGGGCCGACCTCGTGACGCGTCCCGTCCGGGAGCACGACGGAGGCGCGGGTGCCCTCCGGGATCGTGGTCTCGAGCGAGAAGGGGCCTTCGGCCGGAGCGGACCAGGAGACCTCGATGCGGCCTGCGACCGAGTCATAGGCGCCGCGGGCCCAGTCGATCCCCGGGCCCGGGACGGGCTGGATCAGGATCTCCGCGTAGCCCGGCGCAGCCGGGCGGATCCCGAGCACGACCTGGTAGATCCAGTCCGCCACGGCACCCAGCGCGTAGTGGTTGAAGCTCGTCATCTCGCCCGGGTTGATCGAGCCGTCCTCGAGCATCGAGTCCCAGCGCTCCCAGATCGTGGTCGCCCCCATCGAGACCGGGTAGAGCCAGGAGGGGTTCCCCTTCTCGAGCAGCAGCCGGTAGGCGTCCTGGACATGTCCCGTCTCCGACAGCGCCCAGGTGACGAAGGGGGTGCCGGCGAAACCGGTGGAGACGCGGTACCCGGCCTCCGCGACGACCTCGGCGAGGCGGGCCGCGGACTTCTCCCGCAGATCCTCCGGCAGCAGGTCGAAGGCGATCGCGAGGGAGTAGACGGTCGCGCAGTCGGAGAGGATCCGTCCGTCCTGCTCGACGTAGGCCTCCAGGAAGGCGGCGCGGGTCCGATCCGCGAGCTCCTGCCAGCGCCGGGCTCCGTCCTCCTCGCCGATGAGCTCCGCGGCGCGGGCGGCGAAGCGGGCGGAGCGGATCAGGCACGCGGTCGCGACCACGCCCTTGTCGGCCTTCGCATCGGCGGGGGCGTGCGGGGAGGCATCGGGGTCCAGCCAGTCGCCGAACTGGAAGCCCCGGTCCCAGAGGCCCGATCCGGACAGGGCGCGCTCCACGGATTCGAGGTGCAGGACCATGCCGGGGTACTGGGCCCGCAGATGATCGAGGTCGCCGTATGCGGTCCACAGCGCCTCGGCGACCCAGACCGCGGCGTCGCCCCAGACGGCGGTGGCTCCGGACCACTCGTCCTCCGGGTTCTCCTGCTTCGGGACCTCGGAGAACTTGAGGATGTCGGGGACGACGAACGGGACGAAGCCCCGGGGGTTCGCGGCGGTCTCCGCGGCGAGGTCCAGCAGCCAGGAGTGCAGGAAGGCGTCGACGTCGAACTGGTAGGCGGCGGTCGCGGCGTAGGCGGCGATGTCTCCGGTCCAGCCCAGCCGCTCGTCCCGCTGCGGACAGTCGGTCGGGACGGCCAGGAAGTTCCCGCGCTGGGACCAGACCGAGTTGGAGACCAGCTGGTTCACCCCGGCGTGGGAGCTCTCGAACCAGCCGGTGCGATGGATGTCGGAGTGCACGACGACGGCTTCGATCGCGGCCGGGTCGAGCTGGCCGGGCCAGCCGGTGACCTCGGCGTAGCGGAAGCCGTGGAAGGTGAAGGTGGGCTCGAAGGTCTCGCCCGCAGGGTCGCCGGAGAGGATCAGGCGGTCCGTCGCGGCGGCGCTGCGCAGAGGCCGAACGCCCAGCTCGCCGTCCTCGAGCACCTCGGCGTGGCGCAGGGTGATCTCGGTGCCGGCGGGTCCGGTGACGGTGAAACGCAGCCAGCCCACGAGGTTCTGGCCGAAGTCGAGGATCGTCTTCCCGGACGCCGTGGTGATCACCTGCTCGACTGCCCGGGACTCGTGGCGGACGATCAGCGGGGAGGACTGCTCGATGAGGGTTCCGCGGTCGATCTCGGCGACGGCGACGGGGCGAGGGGCCCCGGCTTCGCGGCGACGGTCCTCGTGCTGGCCCTGGTAGATGCTGACGAACGTGACGGCGGTGGTGGTCGCGGTCCAGGTCTCGTCGGTGAGGACGGTCTGGACGGCGCCGTCGCGGTAGGTGAGCACGAGTGCGGCGAGGAAGGCGGTGCGCTCGCCGTAGTTGACGCCGCCGCGGAAGCCCATGTTGCCGCGCCACCAGCCGCCGGCGAGGTCGGCGCGCAGGGTGAGCTCGGCGCCCGCCGCTCGGGCGAGCTCGGTGACGTCGAAGCGCTGGACCTGGAGGCGGGATTCGTACACGGTCCAGCCGGGGTTCAGGACCGAGGTCGTCGCCGGCTCGCCGTCGATGCTGGGCTCGTAGACGCCGTGAGCGGTGGCGAGCAGCTGTGCGGAGGCGATCTGCGTGGCGTCCTGGTCGAGGGTGACGGTCCGGGACAGGGCGTGCACGTCGGTCACCGCATGGGGGAGGGAGTCGGGGGCGGTGATGGCGAGGGCACCGTCGAGCACGTCGAGGCCGACGGCGTCGAGGGCGGGGGACGGGGCGGGGGCGGTGGTCATGGCGTGGTCACCTCGTGGTCGGGGGCTCGGCGGCGGCCCGGTGCCGGGATGCGCGCGGCAGGTGCTGCGTCGAGCAGAGAGCGGGAGGGGCAGAGGGCGGGTGGGAGCGGCGGCGGGCGGGGCGGCGGAGTCCGCGAGCGAGGACGGCGTGCGGGGTGCAGCCGCGGTGCTGCGGGGCGCCGACCTTCCCGATGGCCCTCCCGGTCGTGAAACGACTCAACGGACGCTAGCACGGCCGCTTCGGGGGCGACAAGGGGTCGTGCGGCAGGGACGCCTCGGCGGCTTTGAAGCGCATCAATGAAAACCGGTGCCTGACCTGCAGGTAAGCGTTTCCCCTGGTCGTGCCGAGAAAATCGTCGACTGTGCCCGATGGTCACGAATCGACATCGAGGCGTTGACATGCCCTGGGAGGGCGCCCTACTCTCGGCTCCAGCTTGGAGCGTTTCAACAACGCTGCTCCTCCGCCGATGGTGCGGGGGCTCATCCGGACAACGAAGTGGATGTGGAACCCATGGACCTCTCTCGTCGCTCATTCCTCGGCGCGGCCGGCGCCGCCGCCTCCGCCCTCGCGATCACCGGCTGCAACCGCGGCGGGGGAGGCGGCGAGGTCACCTTCCTCACGGGCAACGATCCCAACAACATCGCCGCGGCAGAGGCGCTCGTGAAGGCCTTCAACGAGTCGCAGGAGGCCTTCACCTTCAGAGTCGACTCCCGGCCCGGGGGCACCGAGGGCGACAATCTCATCAAGACCCGTCTGAGCACGAAGGACATCGCGGACGCCTTCAACTACAACTCCGGCTCGCTGTTCCAGGCGATCAGCCCCGCCGTGAACCTCACGGACCTCTCCGACCAGGAGTGGGTCTCCCGGGTGGTCGACACCTACAAGCCCGCCGTCACGGCCGAGGACAAGATCTACGGCGCCCCCTACGGCGGCTCCAACGCCGGCGGCGTCCTCTACCACCGCCCGACCTACGAGAAGCTCGGCCTCGAGGTACCGCTGACCTGGGACGACTTCGTGGCCAACTGCGAGGCGGCGAAGGCATCGGGGATCGACGGCATCATCCAGTCCTACGGGGAGACCTGGACCTCGCAGTTCATCGTCCTCGCCGACTTCCACAACGTCGCCGCCGTGAACCCTGACTTCGCCGCGCAGTACACGGCCCACGAGATCGGCTTCGCCGACGACCCCACCGCCTTCCGCGCCTTCGAGCGGTATCAGCAGGTCACGAGCTCAGACTTCATCAACGAGGACTACGTCTCCGCGACCTACCAGCAGGCCGTCGGCTACGTCGCCACCGGCGCCGGGGCGCACTACCCGATCTTCGCCAGCGCTGTCACCGAGATCCAGGCCTCGAATCCCGACGCGATCGAGGACGTCGGCTTCTTCGCCCTGCCGGGCGACGATGCGGCCACCAACGGCCTCACCGTCTGGCTCCCCGACGGCATGTACGTCCCGGCCTTCGCGGAGAACGTCGAGGCCGCCAAGGCCCTCGTCGCCTTCGTGACCAGCAAGGAGGGGCTCGCCGCCATGGCGACGGTCTCCCAGCCCACCGGCCCGTACATGGTCTCCGACGTCGAGCTCCCCGCGGAGGTGCCCGGCGCCGTCAAGGATCTCCAGGCGTACTTCGAGAAGGACGGCGCGACCACCCCAGCCCTCGAGTTCTCCTCGCCCATCAAGGGCCCGAACCTCGAGAACATCCTCATCGAGCTGGGCACCGGCAGCATCGACGCGAAGACCGCCGCGCAGAACTACGACAAGGACGTCGAGAAGCAGGCCCAGCAGCTGGGTCTGGAGGGCTGGTGATCCGATGACCGCGCTGACCGCCCCGTCCTCCGCGGCCCCGGCCGCGGGGCGCTCCCGCGGCCGTCCCGGCCGCAGCTATCTCCATCGGACCTACCCGCTGTGGTACTACATCCCCGCCGGAGTGCTGTTCCTCGTCTTCTTCGTCGTCCCGACGCTCGCCTCGTTCTTCTTCAGCCTCACCCGGTGGAGCCTGTTCGACTGGGAGTTCATCGGGCTGGACAACTACATCCAGTTCCTCACCGAGCCGCAGATGATCGGCTCCCTGCGCAACACCGTCGTGTACGCGGTCCTCACCAGCGGGGCGAAGGTCGTCCTCGGCATGGCGCTGGGGCTGCTGCTGACCACGCAGATCCGGGCCCGCGGCCTGCTGCGCTCGATGGTGTTCTTCCCCGTGATCGTCTCGACGATCGGGGTCGGGATCATGTTCACGACGATGATGCATCCGACCGACGGGCTCATCAACGCGACCCTGGGGGTCATCGGGATCGAGGGGCCGAAGTGGCTCGCGAACCCGCAGCTGGCGCTGATCTCCGTCGCCTTCGTCGACATCTGGAAGGGCGTGGGTCTCGCGACGGTCATCTACATGGCCGGCATCACCGCGATCCCCACCGAGTACTACGAGGCCGCCCGCGTCGACGGGTCCAGCGCGTTCAGCTCCTTCTGGCACATCACGCTGCCGCTGGCCCGGCCCGCGACCTTCACGGTCATCCTCCTCTCCCTCATCGGGGGCCTGCGGTCCTTCGACCTCATCTGGGCGATGACCAAGGGAGGCCCCGGATTCGCCTCCGACGTGATCGCATCCGTCGTCTACAAGCAGTACCAGGCCGGGTTCTACGGCCTGTCGACCGCCGGCAACGTCGTCATGTTCGTGGTCGTGATGGCGATCGTCCTCCCGCTCAACGTCCTCATGAGAAAGGCGGAGGTGGACCGATGAGGTCGAAGATCCGCGTCACCCTCGTCAGCGCGCTGACGTTCGTCCTGTTCCTCCTCGTCTTCGTCGTCCCCTTCGCCCTGGTCGTGATCAACGCGATGAAGGACCGTCAGGAGTCCGCGAAGCTGGACCTCTCCTGGCCCACCACCTTCCGATTCGCCTCGAACTTCCTCGAGGTCCTCGAGGCGCGGGACTACATGCTCATCACCGCGATGATCAACTCCACGATCCTCACGGTCGTGTCCGTGACGGCGATGGTGATCGTCTCCGCGATGGTCGGCTTCACCCTCCAGCGCCGCCGAAGCCGGGTCAACGGCCTCGTGAACGCGATGGTGCTGATGGGGCTCATCGTCCCGCCCGCGGTCGTGCCGACCGTGTGGGTGCTGCAGAGCCTGGGGCTGTTCAAGACCCTGCCCGGCCTCATCCTCGTGGAGGTCGCCTACGGCATCGCCTTCTGCGTGATCCTGTTCCGCGCGTTCATGGGCACCGTCCCGAAGGAGCTCGACGAGGCGGCGATCATCGACGGCTGCGGGCCGCTGCGCCTGTTCTTCCAGGTGATCCTGCCGCTGCTGAAGCCGACCGTGGTGACCGTCATCGTGGTGCAGTCCGTGAACGTCTTCAACGACTTCACCAACCCCCTGTACTTCCTGCCGGGGGACGAGAACGCGATCGTCCAGCTGACCCTGTACAACTTCATGAGCCAGTACTCGACGCAGTGGAACCTGCTGTTCATGAACATCCTGCTGATCACGATCCCGCCGCTGCTGGTCTTCCTCTTCTTCAACCGGCAGATCGTCGCGGGCATGACCTCCGGGTCGGTCAAGGGGTAGCTGCCGGAGGTGAGGAGGGGGCCCGAGTAGGATCGGGTCCCGGAGCTCTCGAGGGGAAGGACGCCCATGGCCAGCATCAAGGACGTCGCGCGCGCCGCGGGCGTCTCCATCGGGACCGTCTCCAACGTCCTGAACCGCCCGGAGATCGTCTCGCCGTCCCGTCGCAGCGCCGTGGAGACCGCGATCGCGGAGCTCGGGTACGTGCGCAACGATGCGGCCCGGCAGCTGAAGGCGGGGCGCTCCCTCACGGTCGGATGCATCGTGCTGGACATCTCGAACCCCTTCTACGCCCAGCTCGCCGCCGGCGCGGAGCTCGCCGCGGAGGCCTCCGGGATCGGGGTGCTGACCGGGAACTCGGGGCATCGGACCTCCCGCGAGCGCCTCCAGCTGTCCCTCTTCGAGGAGCAGCGGGTGCGGGGAATCCTGCTGGCCTCGCGAGGCGGCACCGAGGAGCTGGTGCGTGCGATCCACGACCGCGGCACGCCCATCATCCTCATGGAGACCGATGAGCACGTGGAGTCCTTCTGCTCGGTCTCGACCGATGACGCGGCGGGCGGCCGGATGGCCGTCGCGCACCTGCTCGAGCAGGGCCGTCGCCGCATCGCCGTGATCGCTGCGAAGCTCGAGCTGCGCCAGGTCGCCGCGCGCATCGCCGGGGCGAGCGCCGCCGTCGCCGAGGTCCCCGGCGCCAGCCTCGAGATCATCGAGGCGGACGACCTCACCGTCCTCGCGGGCCGTGCGGCCGGCTCCCGGATCGCCTCCCGGCCCGCGGGCAAGCGCCCCGACGGCGTCTTCTGCATCAACGACCTCATGGCCGCCGGGGCCATGCAGGCCTTCGCCTTCCAGGACCGGATCCGCATGCCCGAGGACATCGCGCTCATCGGCTACGACGACATCGCCTTCTCCCGCAGCACGATCGTGCCCCTCAGCTCGGTCTCGCAGGCCGCGGAGATGATGGGCCGGACCGCCTATGCCCTGCTGGAGGAGGAGGTCGTCCACGGCGGCGGCCACGTGCACCGCCACGTCACCTTCCGGCCCGAGCTCGTGGTCCGCCGTTCGACCGATCCCGATGCCGCGGATCCCCTGGACGCCGAGGGCGCCTGACCGTTCCCCCGCAGACCGGCGCTCGGCAGCTCAGGGGAGGGTCGGCGCGAACGTCTCCAGCGTGACGCTCGCCCGCACCGCGGCACGCATCGCGCCCGGGACGTCGGCGATCGCCCCGAGTGCGCGGGCCTGCACCGCGACGTTGCCCAGCGCTGTCGCCTCCATCGGGCCGGCGATCATCTCGATGCCCAGCGCATCGGCCGTGAGCTGGTTCAGCAGGGCGTTGCGGCTGCCGCCGCCGACCACGTGCAGACGCTCCGGCAGCGGCTGCCGTGCAAGGCGACAGGCCGCGTGGAGCTCGTCCCGATACGTCTGTGCGAGCGACTCGAGGATGCAGCGCACCAGCTGCGCGGGCGTGCGCGGGAACTCCTGGTCGCCGCTGAGGACCTCCGCCGCGGCCGCCACGCGGTCCGCCATCCGGCCCGGTGCCAGGAACTGCGGGTCCGTCGGGTCGATGCGGAACTGTCCGCCGGGCACCGCGGCCGCAGCGGCCAGCAGCCCGTCCAGCTCGACGTGCGCACCGTCCTCCTCCCACTGGCGGATCGACTCGCTGACCAGCCACATCCCGGCGACGTTCTTGAGGAAGCGGAAGGTCCCGTCCACGCCGCGCTCGCTCGTGAAGCCCGCCTCGCGGGCGGCTTCCGTGGTGATCGGGGCGGACAGCTCGAGGCCGATCAGCGACCACGTGCCCGAGGAGATGTAGGCGACGGGGCCGTCCTCCGGGGCCGGCACCGCGACCACGGCCGAGGCCGTGTCGTGCGAAGCCGCGGCGATCACCGGGACCTCGCCGATGCCGAGCTCCGCTGCGAGATCCGGCAGCACCGTGCCGATCTGCTCGCCCGGGGCGACCAGCGGCGCCAGCACCGAGGGGTCGATCCCGGCCGCGCCGGAGCCGCCCGCGTTCCCGGATGCCGCGGCATCGGGCGCCGTCCTCTCCGGCACCCGGGCGGCGGCGAGCAGCTCGGGGGACCAGACGGGGGCCGCGGCCTCGAGCATTCCGGTGCTCGAGGCATTCGTGATCTCGGTGCACCGCTGCCCGGTGAGCAGGAAGGCGACGAGGTCGGGGACCATCAGCAGGTGCGAGCCCTCGGGGAGCCCCGCCAGGCGGTCATCGGCCGCGAGCTGGTAGAGCGTGTTGAAGGGCTGCTGGGCGATGCCGGTGAGCGCGAACTGGCGCTCGCGCGGCACCGTCCGTGCCACGGAGTCGGCCACGCCGTCGGTGCGGGCGTCGCGGTAGGCGATCACCTCGCCGATGCGCGTGCCGTCCGGCCCCACCAGGGCGTAGTCCACCGCCCAGGAGTCGATACCGATCGAGGAGATGCCCTCCAGGTCCATCTGCCGAGCGAGCTCGCCGGCGGCGACCAGCCCTGCGCGGATGTGCTCCCACAGCGCGTCGACGTCCCAGCTCAGGTGCCCCTCGCGCTCGCCGAGGACGTTCGGGAAGCGCCGCGCCTCGTGCAGCTCGAGCCGCGCCGGAGCGCCCGGGTGGACGATGCCGAGCATGACCCGACCCGAGGTCGCGCCGAGGTCGATCGCCGCGACCGCGATCGACCCGTCGCCTCCCGCCGGCGCGCCGCCGGCCTCCGGGCTCATCTGCTTCCTCATCGCAGGAAGGCGGCGGCCACGCCGGCATCCACGGGGATGTGCAGGCCCGTGGTGTGGGAGAGGTCCCCCGCGGTCAGCGCGAAGACGGCATTGGCGACGTTCTCGGGCAGCACCTCGCGCCCCAGCAGGGTGCGCTGCGCGTAGAACTCGCCCAGCTTCTCCTCCTCGACCCCGTACACCTTGGCCCGGGAGGCGCCCCAGCCGCCGGCGAAGATGCCCGAGCCGCGCACCACGCCGTCGGGGTTGATGCCGTTGACGCGGATCTGGTGCCCGCCGAGCTCGGCGGCGAGCAGGCGCACCTGGTGGGCCTGATCGGCCTTGGTCGCCGAGTAGGCGATGTTGTTGGGCCCGGCGAAGACGGAGTTCTTCGAGGAGATGTAGATGATGTCCCCGCCCATGTCCTGATCGAGCATGACGCGGGCCGTCTCGCGGGAGACGAGGAACGAGCCGCGGGCCATGACGTCGTGCTGGAGGTCCCAGTCCTTCGCGGTGGTCTCCAGCAGCGGCTTGGACAGCGAGAGCCCGGCGTTGTTGACGATGAGGTCCAGGCCCCCGAAGAACAGCACCGCCTCGTGGACCGCATCGATCACGGCCTGCTCGTCGGAGACGTCGGCGCGCAGCGCGGCGGCCTTGTCCGGGCCGCCCAGCTCCTCGGCGACCTTCTGCGCGTTCTCGAGGTTGAGGTCGGCGATGACGACGTGGGCGCCCTCGGCGACCAGGCGCTGCGCGGTGGCCTTCCCGATGCCGGAGCCGCCGCCGGTGACGAAGGCGACGCGGCGGGCCAGGGGCTTCTCCGCCGGCATGCGCTGCAGCTTCGCCTCCTCCAGCGCCCAGTACTCGATGCGGAACTTCTCCGCCTCGTCGATGGGCGCGTACGTGGACACGGACTCCGCCCCGCGCATCACGTGGATGGCGTTGACGTAGAACTCCCCGGCCACGCGCGCGGTCTGCTTGTCCTTGCCGAAGGAGAACATGCCCACGCCCGGGACCAGGACGATCGCCGGGTCCGCCCCGCGGATCGCGGGGGAGTCGGCGTCGGCGTGACGGTCGTAGTAGGCGGTGTAGTCCGCGCGGTAGGCCTCGTGCAGCTCCTTCAGGCGGGCCACGGAGTCCTCGACCGAGGCATCGGAGGGCAGGTCCAGGACGAGGGGCTTGACCTTGGTGCGCAGGAAGTGGTCGGGGCAGGAGGTGCCCAGCTCCGCGAGCGCGGCGAGCTTCTGCGAGGCGAGGAACTCGTGGACGTCCTCGGAATCGGTCCAGTGGCCCACCATCGGCGCGTCGGTGGAGGCGAGGCCGCGGATCACGGGGAACAGGGCGGAGGCCTTCGCGCGGCGCTCGGCCTCGGGCAGGGCGGCGCGGGCGGCGTCGTGGGCGCCGAAGGGCTCGGCGGAGCCGTGCGCGTCGAGATATGCCTGCGCCTCGCGGATGATCCGCAGGGAGTTCTCCTGCGCCTGCTGCGATGTCTCGCCCCAGGCGGTGATCCCGTGTCCGCCCAGGATGCAGCCGATGGCCTGAGGGTTCTCCTCCGTGATCGCGGCGATGTCCAGGCCCAGCTGGAAGCCGGGGCGGCGCCACGGAACCCACACGACGGCGTCGCCGAAGACCTCGCGGGTGAGGCGCTCGCCATCGGCCGCGGTCGCGAGGGCGATCCCGGCGTCGGGATGGAGGTGGTCCACGTGGGCGGCGTCGACCAGGGCGTGCATGGCGGTGTCGATCGAGGGGGCGGCGCCGCCCTTGCCGAACAGGCAGTGGTCGAAGGCGGCGACCATCTCGTCCTCGCGCTCGACGCCCGGATACACGTCCCGCAGGGCGCGCACGCGGTCCAGGCGCAGCACCGCCAGGCCCTTCTCCTGCAGCGTCCCGAGGTCGCCGCCGGATCCCTTGACCCACAGCAGCTCCGTCTCCGCCCCGGTGACCGGGTCGGTCGCGGTGCCCTTCGCCGAGGTGTTGCCCCCGGCATAGTTGGTGTTCACCGGGTCCGAGCCCAGCTCGTTCGAGCGCCGCAGCAGCGCGGCGATCGTCTCCTCAGCGGTGCTCATCTCAGGCTCCCCATCCCATCTGGTTCCCGCCGACGCGCTCGGCGGCGACCTTCTCCTCGTAGCCCGAGGCGCGGAAGGCCTCGAACGGGTCCGCCGGCAGCCCCTGCTCCTCGCGGAAGGCGGCCAGCGCCGGGCGGACATCGGTCCAGAAGGCATCCATGAGGATGCCGTTGGCCTCCAGCACATCATTGCGCTCCTGGGCGTCGGCAAGCGCCTCCCGGTCCACGAGCAGCGCCTTGGCGAGCGTCTCCTGGACGTTCAGGACGGAGCGGATCTGCCCCTGGATCTTCGACTCGATGTTGTGGCACTGGTCGAGCATGAAGTTCACCCCGGAGGCGGGGCGGTGCGCGTCCTGCTGGACGATCTCGAAGAGGATCCGGAACAGCTGGAACGGATCGGCCAGTCCCACGATGAGATCGTCGTCGGCGTAGTTGCGGGAGTTGAAGTCGAAGGCGCCCAGGCGGTTCTGGCGCAGCAGCTGCGCGACGATGAACTCGATGTTCGTGCCGGGCGCGTGATGGCCCGTGTCCAGGACGACCAGTGCCTTCTCGCCGAGGGCCAGGCAGTGCAGCAGGCTCGTGCCCCAGTCCGGGACGTCCGTGTGGTAGAACGCCGGCTCGAAGAACTTGTACTCGAGCACGAGGCGCTCATCATCGGCGAGGCCCTGGTAGACCTCCGCGAGGGACTCGGCCAGACGGTCCTGGCGGGCGCGGATCGAGTCCTGGCCGGCGTAGTTGGTGCCATCGGCCAGCCAGATCTTCAGCTCCTTGGAGCCCGTGGCGCGCATGACGTCCAGGCACTCGAGGTGGTGGTCGATCGCGCGGCGGCGCACGGTCTTGTCGCCCGCGGTGAGAGACCCCCACTTGTACTCGTCGTCCTGGAAGGTGTTCGAGTTGATCATGCCGATGCGCACGCCGAGGTCCTCGGCGTGCGCGCGCAGTGCGTCGACGTCCTCGACCCGATCCCAGGGGTAGTGCAGGGACACGCGCGGGGCGAGGCCCGTCACCGCGTGCGTCTGCGCGGCGTCGGCGATCTTCTCGAAGGGATCGCGCGGGGTGCCCGGGGTCCCGAACACCTTGAAGCGGGTGCCGGAGTTCCCGTACGCCCAGCTGGGCACCTCGATCGAGAACTCGCGCAGGTCGCGGGCGACCTGATCCGGCAGGACGGCGGGAGTGGGCATGGGATGCTCCTTCGACGGGTGGCCGACCGGCAGCGCTGCATGTCGGAGTTGTTGAAACGACTCAATGCCCCGTAATGTAGCACGGGTGGCACGTGGTGTCAGCGGGATGACGGTCGCGGATCGCCGATCCGAGCTGCACGCCGGCCCAGACTGCCGGCATCGGACGACCCGCCGCCGAGCCCTCCGTTCTGCCCGATACCGCGGTGATCCGCTCCCGCCCCGAAGGAGACCCCCATGACCGCCCCCGATCTCGACCAGCTGCTCGCGAGCACCGATGCCCGCAGTCCCGGACGCTGCTGCTTCCTGCTCCACGTGAAGCCGGAGAAGCTTCCCGAGTACGTCGAGGCGCACCAGCACGTGTGGGAGGAGATGCGCGAGGCTCTCACCGAGGCCGGATGGCGCAACTACTCCCTGTTCCTGCGGGCGGAGGACGGCCTGGTCGTGGGCTACTTCGAGGCCGACGACGTCGACGCCGCGCAACGGTCCATCGCGGAGGCGGCGATCGCTCCGCGCTGGGAGGCCGCGATGGCCGAGTACTTCGCCCCCGCTGCGGACGGCACCCCCGGCGGCGACAAGGAGATCCTGCCGCAGTACTTCCACCTGTCCTGATCTGTCACCCTCGGGCCCGTCAGCCCGCTCCCGCCCCGCGGATCGGAAGAATCCGGAGCCTCACGGCCGGAAAGCGGCATCTTCTCCACCAGATGGCTCTCCGGCTCCAGAAGATTCCGGTGACCGCCCGCCGCGGGCCCGATCAGGCGGTGCTGGTCTGTCCGATCGGGTCCGCACCGTCCTGCGGGGCCGCTCGTTCCTCGCGATCCCTCCGGACGGAGCGGGCCCGATCAGGCGGTGATCGCCACGAGCGAGGGGTCCACCGGGTAGCGGGGCGGGCGGCCGGCGAGGAGGAGCTCGAGGTCCTCGAGCGCCGTCTGCGCCATGCGGTGCAGCTCGTTCCCGAGGGAGCCGGCGATGTGCGGGGTGATCTCGACGGTCGGCACCTCCCACAGCGGGTCATCGGGCGCGAGACGGTCATGCACGTCCAGGACGGCGCTGATCCGACCGGTCAGCAGCTCCGCCCGCAGCGCGTCCTCGTCGACGAGGGCCGGCCGGGCCGTGTTGATGAAGGTCGTGCCGTCGGCCATGAGCGCCAGCAGCTCGCCCGTGATCATCCCACGAGTGGAGGGGACGTCCGGGGCGTGGAGGCTCACGACGTCGGAGCGGGAGAACAGCTCCGGCAGCTCGACCTTCTCCGCTCCGAGCCCGTCGGCGTCCGCGACGGACAGGAAGGGATCCGAGATCAGGACGTGCACGTCGAAGGGCGCGAGCATCTGCGCGACCAGACGGCCGATGCGGGAGGCGCCGATCAGCCCCACCACGGACCCGTAGTTCCCTCCCGGGGCGTCCGAGCGCCAGGCCGCCGTCGTGCCGCGGCCGCGTCGATGCTCGGCGGTGCGGGCGAGGGTCCGCTTCCCGGCGAGAAGGATCTGGGCGAGGGAGAACTCGGCCACCGGCACGGCGTTGGCCTGCGCGGCGGTCGTCACGACGATTCCGCCCCGGTCCCAGACGGCCGGGCCGATGAGATGCTGCACGGTGCCGGCGGTGTGGATCACGGCGCGCAGGCGCGGCATCCGGGCGAGCGCATCCTCGTCGATGAGGGGAGCGCCCCAGCCGGTGACGAGCACCTCCGTGCGGGCGAGATCCTCGGCGCGAGCGGCGCCCCAGTCGGGGACGGGCTCGGGCACGAGCAGGTCCACGAGCTCCTCGAGGCGGGACCGCTGCGCGGGTGTCATCAGCAGCGGCGGCAGCTGCGCGGACATGGCCAGCAGAGCCGAGGGCCTGCGGGCCTCCTGCTCCGAGGCGGGATCGGGGGGCGAGGACGCGGTGGGTTCGGACATCAGAGGGGGTCATCTCCGGTTCGGGTGGCGGGATCGGCGGGCTGGTCGGGGGATGGTCCTCCGCCCCACAGCGCCGTCAGCAGGTACGGCGGCACGGCGAGGCCGCAGGCGATCGTCAGCGGTGCCAGCAGCCACAGCGGGGACAGGGCGATCACGGCAGCGGGGGCGAGCAGCGCCCGCAGCGGACGGGTCACCAGCAGACGGCCGGCGCCCAGCACGAGGTCCGCGCGGGCCGCCTCCGGATCCGCGGCGAGGGTGACGTACGCGCTCGCGAAGGCGACGAGCACCCAGCCGAGGGGGAGCATCGCACCGACGGCGAAGGTGCGCAGCGAGGGATCCATGACCGGGAGGACGAGGATGTTCCCCGCGACGGCGAGGAGCACCAGCCAGATCCCCGCGGTCACGGGCAGGTCCCGCAGCCAGGTGGCGCGCAGGTGCCGCAGCACGGTGCGGAAGGCCTCGTCGCCGTGCTCGGCCAGGGAGCCCAGGACGCGAGCGCTGCCGGAGAGGCCGGGGGCGAGGCCGATGATGCTGAGCGCCCCCAGCAGCGCGGCGGCGTTGGACGCGATGACCGCCCCGGGGATGGCGAAGGCACGCAGCCAGCCCCCGGGGCGGTAGTCGCCCGATGACGTGGTCATCGGGGCATCGTCTCCTGCACGACCTGCCGGCTCACTTGATGCCCGAGGCGGCGAAGCCCTGGACGAAGTAGCGCTGGAAGATCAGGAACAGGATGATCATCGGCACCGCGGCCAGGGTGGTCCCGGCCATCAGCAGATGCCAGTCGGTGGTCGCCTCCTGCCGGAACACGGAGATGCCCACCTGGATGACCCGCAGGTTCTGCGAGGTCGTCACCAGCAGCGGCCACAGGAAGTTGTTCCAGCCGCCCTCGAAGCTGAGCAGCGCGACGGTGAGGATGCCGGGCTTGATCAGCGGCGTCATGATCCGGGTGAAGATCCCCAGCTCGCTCAGCCCGTCCAGGCGGGCGGCCTCCATCAGCTCGGTGGGGGTGCCCACGTAGAACTGGCGGAACAGGAAGACCATGAAGGGCGAGACCGCGCCGGGGACGATGAGCGCCCACCAGGAGTCGATCCAGCCGATGCCGCCGGTGCCGAGGATCGAGTTCCCGCCGAAGAGCGGCACATGGCGGACCATGAGGAACACGGGGATCACGGTCGCGTAGAACGGGATCATGATGCAGGCGACGATCCAGCCGAACACGAACTTCCGCAGCCGGAAGTCGAGCTTCGCCAGGGCGTAGCCGCAGGCGGAGGCGAAGATGACGTTGAGGATCGCCGCCGATGCCGCGAGGATGAGGCTGTTGCGCGCGTAGATCGCGAAGGGTGCCTTGGACAGCGCCTCCGAGTAGTTCTCGAGGCGGACCTTCTCGGGGATGAACGGCATCGGGACCCGGGCGAGCTCCGTGGGGTCGCGGATCGAGGACAGCGCCATCCACAGGAACGGTGCGGCCATGATGATCGCCGCCACCAGCAGGAAGACAAAGATCGCGACGTTCGCGGCCTTCTTCTGGGTGCGCAGGCTGCGGGTGCTGCGGTGCGAGGACGCACGGGTGTCAGTCGCCATCGGTGCCTCCCACGATGCGGCGGGACAGGAAGGTCAGGCCCACCAGCATGAGCAGCAGGATCACGCTCTGGGCGCTCGCGAGGCCCATGCGGAACTCCTGGAATGCGGTCTGGTAGATCCGGTAGGTCACCACGGAGGTGGCGTTCGCCGGTCCGCCCTCGGTGAGGATGTAGATGAGGTCGAAGGTCTGGAAGTTCGCGATCAGCGAGGTCACGAGGATGAAGAATGTGGCGGGCTTCAGCATCGGGACCGTGATCCGGAAGAACTTCTGGACGAAGTTCGCGCCGTCGATGTCCGCCGCCTCGTACAGCTGCGTGTCCACGCCCTGGAGGGATGCCAGGTAGATGAGCATCTTCAGACCGATGCCCTGCCAGATGGTCACGAGGATGACCGAGCCGAGGGCGAGGCTGGGGGAGGTGAGGAACGGCAGCGGGCCGATCCCGATCAGGCCGAGGACGGTGTTCATCAGTCCGCTGCCGGAGGGGTTGTAGATCCACAGCCAGATCATGGCGACGGCGACGGTCGCGGTGATGTGGGGGAGGAACACCATGGTGCGGAAGATGCCCTGTCCGGGGATCGCCCGGTTCAGGAGCACCGCGAAGACCAGGGCGAGGAACATCGAGACCGGGATGCCGATCCCGGCGATGATCACGTTGTGCAGGACCGACGTCCAGAAGATCCCGTCCTGGAAGATCGTCGCGTAGTTCCCGAACCCGATGAACTCCGGGGCGTTGATGACGTCGTACTTGGTGAAGCTGAGGCCGATCGCGACGACGATGGGGATGCCGATCCAGATCAGCGTGTGCAGGGCCGCGGGCGCGGCCAGGATCGTGCCCCATCGGGCCTCGGCTGCGCGCGGGGAATGACGGCGTCCCCCGCCCCCGGGGCCGGCCGTGGCCGGCGCCGGAGGCGAGGTCGCTGCAGATGCGGTGGCCGACATCAGGTCAGAGCCGCCCGATGGCGTCGTCGCAGAGCTTCTTCATCTCGTCGAGCATCTGGTCGACGGTCGACTTGCCGGTGAGGCAGGCCTCGATGAGGGGCTGGAGGTTGCCGCGGATCTCCATCCACGCCGCGGTGCCGCCCTCGGCCGCACCGGCCTTGTCGAGGTTCTCGAGCGCGAAGGAGGCCAGCAGGTTGCTCTTGATGTCCTCGTTGTCGGGGATGTCGGCCGTCGGCGGCACCTTGCCGGTCGCGCCGTTGGCGATGCCGAGGATCTCCGGCTTCATGAAGTGCTTGACCAGGGCGATCGCGGCCGCCTGGTTCTGCGAGCGCTTGGAGACCGAGATCAGGGTGCCGCCCTGGAACATGAGCTGGCCGCCGTCGGTGGTCGGCATGAGGAAGGTGCCCACGGCGCCCTCCTTCGTGAGCTCCGGGGTCATGTCCAGCCAGCTGGGCCACACGCCGGTGCTGGTGATCGCGATCGCGGACTTCTTCTGCTGGAACGGGGTGGGCTGCCCCTCCGCGGCCTGGAGGTTGTAGTCCACCGAGCCGTTCTTCATCCGCTCGAGGATCCACTCGGTCGCCTTGCGGCCCGGCTCCTCGTGGAGCTTCGGCGTGAGGCCGTCCTCGCTGAACAGGGTGCCGCCGTGCGCGTAGAGCAGGAAGATCCAGGCCTGGCGGAGGGTCGTGGAGAACAGGTCGAAGCCGATGACCCCGTCCTTGGTGAGCTCATCGGCGACCTGGCCCAGCTCTTCGATGGTGGCCGGGGGCTCGGTGATCCCCGCGGCCTCGAAGAACTCGGGGTGGTAGGAGAGGAAGCGGAGGTCCAGCCCCTGGGGCAGCGAGTAGTAGTCGTCGTCGTACTTCGCGGAGATGAGCACCGTCTCGTCGAACTTCAGGGTCTCGACGTAGTCGGTGGGCAGCTGCGCGAAGACGCCCTTGTTGGCGAAGGGCGGGGTCCAGCCCACGCCCGTCATGATGACGTCGGCGATGACGCCCCCGGCGATCGAGGTCGTGAGCTTCTCGTTGAGCTTGTCCCAGTCGACCTGGTCGACGGTGACCTTGACGCCCGTCTCCTCCGCGAAGGGGGCGATGATGTCGTTGTCCAGGACGGGCCGCTGGTCGCCCACGAAGTCGGGGGTCAGCAGCGTGATCTCGCCGGAGAGGTCGGTGGCCTCGGCGTCGAGGTCGATGGGGGCGTCCTCGTCCCCTCCGCCGCCGCTTCCGCAGGCGGCGGCGGTGAGTCCGATGGCTCCTGCGCCGGAGGCGGCGAGGATGGATCTGCGCGACAGCTTCATGGTGGTCCTCTCGTTGTTCCCTGACGCGTCCTCGCGCCCGGTGGACAATCGGGGTGCTCGTCAGGGCTCTTCTGCGCGCCCGAGACTAGCAACCGCTTTCCGACGTGTCGATCCGCACGTTCGCGGACTCCGTGTCTGCTCCGAGGTAACCGCCTTCCCCGCCTGAGCCCGCAGAAGTTGCATCGTGTTGCCCTCGCGTGACCTCCTCGTGATCGAAGGGAGGGCGAATGCGCAGTTTTCATCGCTGCAAAGCCGGGGCGGAGGCCGGTCGGGCCGCGCGGGTACGATCGGTCCCATGCCCGCCGATCGCCCCAGCGCCATGGTCCAGGACTACCTCAAGGTCATCTGGAGCGCCCAGGAGTGGGACGGCGGATCCATCTCGACGAGCGCGATCGCGGAACGTCTCGGGGTCGCCCCCTCCTCCGTCTCCGGAAATCTCAAGCGTCTGGCCCGGGACGGGCTGATCGAGTACGAGCCCTACGGCGCGATCGAGCTCAGCGATTCCGGACGCTGTGAGGCGCTGCGCATGGTCCGGCGGCATCGGCTGCTGGAGGCCTTCCTCGTCGAGCGGCTCGGCTACACCTGGGACGAGGTGCATGAGGAGGCCGATCAGCTCGAGCATGCGATCTCCGACCGGCTGCTCGCGCGGATGGACGCGGACCTCGGGCACCCGGCGGCGGACCCGCATGGGGACCCGATCCCGGGTCCGGACGGCTCGGTCTCCCGGCCGGAGTCGCACCGCCTGAGCGATCTGGCGCGCGGACGGTGCGGCCTCGTCGTGCGGATCTCCGACCGTGATCCGGAGCTGCTGCGGTATCTCGATGCGCGCGGGATCGGTCTGGGGACGCACCTGCGCATCGACGCCCGGTCCGAGGGTGCAGGAGTGCTCGCGGTGTCCTGGGAGGCGGGGGACGAGCATCGCGCCCTGGATCTCTCCCTGGTCGCCGCCGAGGCGATGAGGATCGCTCCGGACGGCCACGCGCCGGCGGCGTGAGACGGGAGCGGGGGTGCCCCCCGCGTGCGCGGGGGTGCGGGGCGGCGCGGTGCGCTCTGCCTGACAGGGGTGGGATGCCTGCCGGGTGCTGAGTGCAGGGAGGCCGTGCCGAGCCACGGATCCGTCGCCTCGTCGCCGCGCGCCTCCCGGGTCCGGCCCCGGCAGTTCCGGACCGGGGCTGTGACGCTTCTGTGACCCCTCACGCTGGACACCCCTTATCGCAACCGTTACGTTAAGGCATGTCGCGACGGGCGGGCAGGGAAGCCCGCCGCCCCGGGAGCAGCCGGGGACAGGACGTCGCGCCCGACGAAAGGCACGATGATGAGCCGCACGACCCTTTCGCTTCCGTCTCGCCCCGGCCCGGTGCATCCGGATCGCGGTATCTCCCGGCGTGGGATCCTCGCCGGTGCGGGCCTCGCCGGCGCCGGACTGGGACTCGCTGCCTGCACGGGTGGACCCGATGACGGTGCGACGCCCGAGTCCGATGAGAACCACAAGGACCTCGTCATGACGGTCTGGGGAGGCGAGAGCGACAAGGAGGCGTACCAGGCCCGCATCGACCTCGCGAAGGAGAAGTTCCCCGACTACACGATCACGCTCCAGCTGATCCCCTCGGAGAACTACGAGCAGAAGGTCCAGACGATGATCTCGTCGAAGACCGGCCCGGACATCATGCAGGTCGCGGAGAACGTCAACGTCTACTCCTCCAAGAGGCAGCTCGTCGCCCTCGACGACTACATCGCCGAATCCGGCCTCGACCTCGAGAAGGCCTTCGGCCCGGTCGGAGCGAACTATGTCTGGGAGGACAGGGTCTACGGCATCCCCGACCGCTCCGGCGCGATGGTGCTCTACTACAACAAGGACCTCTTCGACGCGGCGGGCATCGGGTACCCGAGCATCGACTGGAGCTGGGATGACTTCCTCGAGGCTGCCAAGGCCCTCACCGATCCGGCGAAGAAGCAGTTCGGCTTCGGCGGCGTGGGCTGGTGGCCGCAGTGGTTCTCCCTCGTCGAGCAGAACGGCGGGCACGTGATCGACCCGGAGACGGGGGCGCCGGGCGTGAACTCCCCGGAGGCCGTCGAGGCCCTCCAGTGGTGCTACGACCTCTACTTCACCCACAAGGTCGCGCCGACCGCCGTGGACTACTCGAACATGGGGCCGGAGATGGGGGCCGACGGCGCCTTCCAGCAGGGGCTTTTCGCGATGAACGCCACCGGCTTCTGGGCCGTGGGCGGAAATGCGGACATCGAGGGGCTGAACTGGGACATAGCCCCGTTCTTCCACGGGGCGCAGAGCGCCGTGAGCGCCTTCGGCTCCGCCCTCGTGATCCCGACCGCGGCGAAGAACCCGAAGGCCTCCTTCGAGATCATCCAGTTCCTCACCTCTGCCGAGGGGCAGACCCCGATCGCGGATCTGGGCCAGGACGTGCCGGCGAACCTCGAGCTGCAGCAGAGCGAGGCCTTCCTCGACCCGGATTGGCTCGAGGCCGATGTCGCCCTGCAGGCCTTCCCCGACTCCGCGGAGATGATCTTCACCCCGAGGTTCATCCCGGAGTGGAACGAGATGCAGAAGGCGATCGACGACGCCATGGCCTCCTTCTGGCTGGGCGAGTCCGATGCGAAGACCACGGCCGACGACCTCCAGAGTCGCCTCGAGCGGGTCATCAAGCCGGCCGGGTGATCCGATCATGACCGTCCTCGACGCCGCTGCCCCGCCGGGACCGGGGCGCATCCCCGCCCCGGGGGGCCGACAGCCCCGTGCGACGATGCCGCCGCACCGCCGCAGGGAGGCCCTGCTCTTCTATCTGTTCATCTCGCCGTGGGTGATCGGATTCCTCGTGTTCCTGCTGGGGCCGATGCTGTTCTCGATCTACCTCTCGTTCACGGAATGGGACTCCTTTACCGCTCCGCAGTGGGTGGGGCTGCAGAACTACATCACCCTGCTGACCGATGACCCCATCTTCTGGAAGGTCATGGGGAACACCGCGTACTACGCGATCATCTCCGTCCCCCTCGGCATGGTGGTGTCGCTGTTCATCGCGAATCTTCTGAACAAGCGGGTGAGGTTCCGCAAGCTGTTCCGGACGCTCGTGTACCTCCCTCACCTGATCCCGATCGTCGCCGTGGCGCTCATCTTCCAGATGGTGTTCGCCCCGGAGGCGGGACCTCTGAACCAGTTCCTCGCCCTGTTCGGCATCACCGGACCCCACTGGCTCATGGACGCGGCCTGGGTCAAGCCGGCCCTGATCCTCATGTCGCTGTGGCAGGCGGGCGGCGGCACGATCCTGCTTCTGGCCGGGATGAACGGCATCCCGAAGGAGCTGTACGAGGCCGCGGAGATCGACGGGGCCTCATCGATGCGCCAGTTCTGGGCGGTCACGTTCCCACAGCTGACGCCGGTCATCTTCTTCAACCTCATCATGGGGATCATCGGCTCGTTCCAGGTGTTCGCGCAGGTCTTCATCCTCACCGGAGGCGGCCCCGACAACGCGAGCCAGATGGCGGTGCCCATGCTGTTCGACGAGGCGTTCCGCTTCTACCACATGGGCTACGGATCGGCGATCGCGTGGATCCTGTTCGTCGTCATCATGCTCTTCACCGCCCTCGCGTTCGCGACCTCGGGCCGCTGGGTGTTCTACGAGTCGGAGGTGCGCTCATGAGCTCCCGCAGGCCCGTCCTCCACGCCTTCCGCGCCGGACCGCTCACCTACGGCATGCTGGTGATCCTCTCGGCGATCTTCATGGTGCCGCTGGTCTTCGTCATCTCGATCGCGCTCGCGAGCGACACGACCGTCTCCACGGGCCAGCTGACCATCTTCCCGCGGGACTGGCGCTTTGCGAACTTCGTGGACATCTTCCGCACCAGCCTGCCGGTGGGCAGCTTCCTCGTGAACTCGGTGATCATCTCCGTGACCAGCGCGATCGGGCAGGTGCTCTCGAGCTCGCTGGTCGGCTACGCCTTCGCGCGGCTGCGCGCCCCGGGGAAGAAGGCGCTGTTCCTCGTGGTGATCGCGACGATGATGATCCCCGGGCAGATCACGATGATCCCGCAGTTCTGGATCTTCAGCGAGCTGGGCTGGGTCGACACGTTCCTTCCGCTCATCGTCCCGCAGTTCTTCTCGAACGCCTTCAACATCTTCCTGGTCCGCCAGTTCATCACCCGCATCCCCTACGAGATGGACGAGGCCGCCTCGATCGACGGGCTCGGATACTTCGGGATCTATGCGCGCCTCGTCCTGCCCATGATGACGCCGATCCTCATCGCGATCGGGATCTTCACGCTCACCGCCATGTGGGGCGACTTCATGGGTCCCCTCATCTACATCAACAGCGAGGACAAGATGCCGCTGGCCCTCGGCGTGCAGTACCTGACCTCGACGAGCCAGGAGCTGCAGACGCCCCCATGGAACCTCATCATGGTCGGATCGATATTCCTGTCCCTGCCGATGATCGTCATCTACTACTTCGGCCAGAAGTACATGTACGAGATGAACCTGTCGGCCGGAAGCGCGGGGGTGAAGTGATGCCCGAGCTGACCCTGTCGCCCGGGAGCCTCGAGCTGGGCGGCCGACCCGCGGTCCTCCTGTGCTCGTCCGTCTTCCCCTTCCGCCTCCCCGCGGACCAATGGGCCCACCGTCTGCGCCGTGTCCGCGAGAGCGGATACCGGATGGTCGACCTGTACGTGCACTGGGGCTTCCACGAGGAGGTCGAGGGCTGCATCGACTTGAGCTCCCCGGATCGGGACCTGGCCCGCTTCCTGGATCTCGCCGCCGCGGAGGATCTGCTGGTGATGGCGCGCCCGGGGCCGTACATCTGCTCGGAGACGGACGGGGGCGGCCTGCCGTGGTGGCTGCACGGACGCGGTCTCGCGCTGCGCAGCACGGACCCCGGGTACCTCGCCGCGGTCGACCGCTGGTTCGCGGCCGTTCTGCCCGTCCTCGCCGCCGCCCAGACCACGCGCGGCGGCCCGGTCGCGCTCGTGCAGATCGAGAACGAGCTCGACTTCTTCGACTGCCCGGATCCCACGGCCTACCAGGAGCATCTGGCCGCGTCCGCGCGCGAGCACGGGATCGAGGTGCCGATCATCGCCTGCGCCGGCCAGGGCGACCTCTCCGGGGCGGGCGGCGACGTGCCCGGCGTGGTGCCGACCATGAACCTCTACCCCTCGGACGCCTCGACGGCCTTCGACGAGGAGGCGCGCGCCGGGTACGAGGAGCTGGCCGCACGGGGCCTGCCGCTGCTGGTCACCGAGACCAATCGACTGCACCGGACCCTGCGTCGGGAGATCCTCGCGGGAGCGCGGCTGGTGGCCCCCTACCTGCAGACCTCGGGCTTCAACCACCTCCTGCTGCCCTCGGCGGGGAACTGGGGGGATCCGGGGAACCTCATGACCCATGACTATGACTTCGGCGGGTACATGTCCCCGGACGGGCGTCGCCGGCCGGAGTACGACGAGGCCGTGCGTCTCGCCCGCACCCTCGAGGCCTGGGGCGAGCGCCTCGCGACCGCTCGCCCCGTCCCCCTCGCGGAGGCGGGGGTGGCCGGGATCGACGCAGGAGGTGCGCTCGCCCTGCCCGGAGGCGGCCATGTGATCGGTCCGGCCGAGGTCCACGGCACGGACGCGACGGTCCGCATCGGCGCCCATGCGGCGCGGGTGCCCGCGAGCACCTGTCCCTTCTGGTCCGTGCAGGTGCCGCTCGAGCCCTGGGGCGCCGAGGCGTCCCTCGTCCTCGCGACCGCGGAGCTCGTGGACGTCGTGCGCGCCGAGGCCGCCGGCGGCCCGCTCACCCTCCTCCTCGAGGGCCCGGCCGATGCCCGCGTCGTGCTCGCGACCGCGCAGGGGGAGCTCGTCGTGGACGGCCACGGCGAGGCCGAGGCCGGGGGAGTGCGCATCGTCCTGCGCCCCGTCCCCGCGGGCGCGGCCGACGCCGAGCCCGTCCTGTGCCGGGCGGCCCTCGAGGTCGGCCCCGCTGCGGAGCCCACCGAGGCTCCGGGCACCGAGCACCCCCTGCCCGCGGACGGCGCCGTACCGGCCACGGAGGCGCTGGGCCTGCGCGACGGGCGCCTGCGTGCGGACCTCGCCATCCCGGCCGGCGCCCGGGAGCTGCTGCTGCTCGGTGCCGCGGACCTCGTCCGGGTGATCGTCGACGGGGCCGAGCAGGGCACCGCGGTCCCGCACGGCGCCCCGCTGTCCGTGCCGCTCGGCCCGGCGACCGCCCACGAGGTCACGGTCATCACCGAGACCTGGGGGAGGGCGAACTTCGACGACGCCCGTCGGCCCGCCCTCGCCCTCGGCGCCGGACGCGGTCTCGGCGCCGTGCACGTCGTCACCGCGGCTACGGACGTGACCGAGCTCTGGCGGGTGCGCCGGATCCCCGATGCCCGCGGCGCCCGGGGCGACCGCGCGCAGCCGCCGATCCGTCCGCTGGGCGGATGGTCGAGCCCGCGGCTCGGAGAGGACGCCGTGTACGTGCGTCGCCTGGACCGGCCGGAGGAGGGGAATGCGCTGCTTCGTCTGGTGGGCCTCACCCGCCCGGTGCACGTGAGCCTCGACGGCGGGGCCGAGGTCCTGCTGTCCCCGGAGGCGCCGGTCCTCGATCTGGGCGCCGGAGGCTCCGTCGAGGTCGCGATCCGGGCGCCCCACGTGCCGGACGGCTTCGTCTCCCGGGCCGAGCTGCTCGCTGCCGTCCCCCCGTCCCTGCGTGGCCTGCGCACCGTGGACCGCGGCGCGATCACCGCGCAGATCGCGGACCCTGCGCCCCTCGTCGCGGCCACCGCACCCGTGCGCATCGCCGCGGGACGCCCCGTGCACGTGCGGGCATGGACCCCGCGCAGCCCCGCGGTGGGTGTCCAGCTGCAGCTCATGGGAGCGGACGTCCAGGTCACGGTGGTGGCCGCGGGCCGGCCCGTGTCCCGGCACGTGCTGGGCTCCCCGGCCGTCGCCGGCGGCGACGCGCACCGGTCCTGGGTCCCCGCCTCCTACCTCGGCGAGGACGTCTCCCACGTGGAGCTCCTGGTCGAGGCGCTCTCCCCGCAAGGCGGTATCTTCGAGGGCGCGTCCTGGTCCGACGCGATCAGCTGACCCGACCGCATCGACGCCCGAAGGGGGAGCCATGGCCATGAAGACGTCCCGGGACATCCGCAACGAGTCCCGGTTCATGGTCCTGCGCGCCGTCTACGCGGGCGGGACCGTGACCCGGGCGCAGGTCGCGACGGAGACGGGGCTGAGCCCCGCGACCGTCGCGACTCTCGTCGGGGAGCTCGTCGAGGAGGGCGTGCTGCGTGAGGCCGGGCGCATCTCCTCCCAGGGCGGTCGACCCACCTCCACCTTCCAGGCCAACCCGCAGCGGGGGAGGCTGCTCGCGATCGACGTGGCGGAGACGTACGTACGGCTGGACGTGTACGACCTCGCCCTGGCCCGTCTCGACCAGGAGCAGGTCGAGCTCGCCCCGGGGGCGCAGACCATCGCCTCGGTCGGGGAGGTCATCGGCGGGGCGCTGACGGCGCTGCGCCGCCGGGAGGCCCTCGCCGACCGCGACATCCTGTTCACCGGGGCCTCGCTTCCCGGCCAGGTCGACACCGCCCGCGGCGTCGACGTCTTCGCCCCCAACTGGGGCTGGCGCGACGTGCCCGTCGTCGACGTGCTCGAGGAGGCCGTCGGCGGTCGGGTCCGCGTCGACAACCCGCTGATGGCCCTCGCGACGGGCGAGCTGTGGTTCGGCGCCGGCCGTCGCTTCCGCGACTTCATCGCCGTGAACCTCGGCACCGGGGTCGGCGCCGGGATCATCCTGGACGGGCAGCTGCTGCGCGGCCGCGGCAACTCCGCCGGGGAGTGGGGCCACACGACCCTCGTCTGGCAGGGGCGCGCCTGCCGCTGCGGACGACAGGGATGCATCGAGTCCTACGTCGGCGTCGAGGGCATGCGCCGCACGCTCGAGGAGATCCGGTCCGATCATCCCCTCCTCGAGGTTGTCCACCACCGAGCCTTCATCGAGCAGCTCATGCGGGCCGAGGCCGCGGGCGATGCGGCGGCCCGGGAGGCCGTCCAGCGCACCGGAGACCATCTGGCTGCCGGCCTCGGCAACCTCATCAACCTCCTGAACCCCGAGCACGTCTCGGTGCTCGGCTGGATCACGCGCTATGCCGGGACGGATCTGCGCGAGCGTGTCCGCACCCGCATCCAGCAGGAATGCCTGCCTGGGCCCGGCAGCGGCGTGAGCCTCGAGTTCACGGAGACCGCCGGCGAGTCCGTGAGCCTCGGCATGGCCGTGCTCGCCCTCGAGGGCTTCCTCGAGCAGGTGGGCCTACCCAGCCCCAGCAGCCTGCCGGCCCCGCCGGCGATCGACCGCACCGAGCACCGGGCCGCCTGGGCCGTGCCGGGTGCCCCCACCCCCTCGAGAGGACCCCGATGACCGCTCCGTCCCTGCCCGCCCCCTCCTCGGCACCACCGCGCGGCTGGAACTCCTGGGACTGCTTCGGCGGGAGCGTCACCGAGCAGGAGGTGCTCGACAACGCCGAGCACATGGCCCGCCATCTCCTCCCGCAGGGCTGGGACACGGTCGTCGTCGACATCCAGTGGTACGAGCCGGAGCCCGGCAGCTCCGACTACGCGGAGGTCTCCGCCGCCGTCGTCGACGCCCACGGCCGTCCCCTTCCGGCCCCGGGCCGCTTCCCCTCCGCCTCCGGCGGCGCCGGCTTCGCCCCGCTCGCCGCCCGCGTCCATGCCCTGGGCCTGCGCTTCGGCGTGCACCTCATGCGCGGCATCCCTCGCCGCGCCGTCGAGCTGGACACCCCGGTCCTGGGAGCCGATGCCACGGCCCGCGACCTCGCCGACCCCGGCAACCGCTGCCCCTGGAACCCCGACTTCGAGGGCGTGCGCACCGACCACCCGGCCGCGCAGGCCTGGTACGACTCGGTGTTCGCGCTGCTCGCGCAGTGGGGAGTGGACTACGTGAAGGTCGACGACGTCCTCTACCCGCCCATCCAGCGCGCCGACATCGCCATGATGCGCACCGCGATCGACCGCTCCGGGCGGCCGATGCTGCTCAGCCTCTCCCCGGGCAAGGAGCTCTCGACCGTCCACGCTCCCTTCCTCGCCCGCTCCGCCGATGCCTGGCGCGTCTCCGATGACCTGTGGGACACGTGGGCGGATCTGCGCGAGCAGTTCCAGCGGGCCGCGCGCTGGGCCGCCGTCGACCACGAGGGCGGCTTCGCGGACCTCGACATGCTGCCGCTGGGGCGGATCGGGATCCGCGCCCACGTGGGCGAGGACCGCCTCTCGCGCCTGACCCCGGCGGAGCAGCGGACCATGCTCACCCTGTGGAATCTGGGACGCTCCCCGCTCATGATGGGCGGGCACCTGCCGGACACCCCGGAGGACACCCTCGCGGTGCTCACGAACGCCGCGATCCTCGAGATCGGCGACGCGGGGGAGGACGCGCGGGAGATCGTCCGCGACCGGGACCTCATCATCTGGCGTGCCCGCGTCGGAGAACGCGAGGTGCGAGCCCTGTTCTGGCTGGGCGAGCAGCCGCACACGCACCGCGTCCACGCCGAGGATCTCGATGTCCCGGCCGATGCGGCCGGCACCGAGCTGTGGACGGGCGCGAAGGCCGAGGCCGAGGACGGCTGGTTCACCGTGGACCTCGCCCCGCACGGAGTCGCCGTCCTCTCCCTCGCCTGACTCCCTCGCCTGACTCCGCGCCCGGGTCCACGCCCGGGTTCGCACTGCTGCCCAGGTCCGTGGGTGCGGTGAAGATGAGGCTTTCCCACGCGGAAAGCGTCATCTGCACCGCACTGGCCTGCGGGAGGGGTGACGATCAGCCCTGCTCCATCGGCCGATCGCCATCGCACCGGCCTGCGGCGCCCCTCGTTCCTCGGGCCGCCTCCGGCCGGAGCGGAGACGATCAGCCCTGCTCCATCGGCGGATCGGGTGGTGCACCGGCCTTCGGTCCCGCTCGTCCCTCGCGTGACCTCCGGCCGGAGCCCTGCCCGATCAGCCCTTGACCGCGCCGCGGGTGACGCCCTCGATCACCCAGCGCTGGGCGAACAGGTAGGCGATGATCGCCGGGGACATCGCCATGAGGTAGGAGGCGAACGCGACGTTGTAGTTGCTGCTGAACTGCGTCTGGAACAGCTCCTGACGCACCGGCAGGGTCTGCAGCGCCGGGTCGGAGATGATGAGCGAGGGCATCATGAAGTCGTTCCACGCGTAGAGGAACGCGAAGATCCCGACGGTCGCGCTCATCGGCGCGAGCAGGGGGAAGATCAGCCGCCAGAACGTCTGCCATGTGCTCGCGCCGTCGATGCGCGCGCTCTCCTCGAGCTCCGCCGGGATCGAGCGCAGGAACGCGGTGAACAGCAGCACGCTGAAGCTGAGCTGGAACATCGTGGCCAGGAAGATCACGCCCAGCGGATTGTCGAGCCCCACGCGGCCGGTCAGCTGGATCTGCGGCAGCGCGACCACCGGGAACGGAATGAACATCGCCGCGAGCAGATAGAAGAACGACCAGCGGAACAGCCGATGCTCCCAGTTGCGCATGATCGCGAACGAGGTGAACGAGGCCAGCAGGATCGTCGCGGTCACGGTCCCGGCGGTCACCAGCAGCGACATCGCGAAGCCGACGGGGAACGAGGTGAGCTCCCATGCCTGGACGAAGCCGTCGAGGCTCAGCGGCATCGGCAGCGAGAAGGCGTTGCCGTCGACGGCCTGGCCGGACGTCTTGAAGGCCATCGCCACCGTGACGTACAGCGGAAGCACGACGGTCACCGCGCACAGCAGCAGGATCACGGTCGTGGACCAGCGGGTGCGGCGACCCAGGCCGCGCACGACGGGCCGAGCGGTGCGGGAGGTGGTCATGAGGCGCTCCTTCCGCCGGCGCGGCTCACGGAGAGCTGGAGCACGGCGATGACGACGGTGACGATGAACAGGAGGGTCGCGGTGGCCATCTGATAGGCGTAGTCGCCGGACTCGAAGCCCTTGATGATCGCCATCGCGACGCTCGTCGTCGACGTCCCGGGCCCGCCGTCGGTCAGGCCGACGATGATGTCGTAGGCGTTGAGGAAGTTCTTGAAGCCGATGATCACGTTGATGAGCACGTAGCCCGCGACCAGCGGCAGCGTGATCCGTCCCAGCTTCTGCAGCGCGGAGGCGCCGTCCACCGCCGCGGCCTCGTACATCTCGTGAGGGATCGACAGGAGCCCGGCGATGTAGATGAGCAGCGTCCCGGGGATCGCCTGCCACGCCGTGACGATCACGATCCCCACCCACGCCAGATCGGGATTCGCGAGGATGCTGCTGGAGAGGAACGGGATCCCCAGCGCCGAGCCCACCGCGGGCAGCGAGTTCTGGAAGAGGAACTGGAACACGAAGGCGATGATGATGCCGGAGACGACCATGGGGATCACGAAGACGGTGCGCAGCGCGGCCGTGAAGCGGATCCTCGAGGTCAGCCCCAGCGCCAGCAGGAAGGCGATCACGTTCACGACCACCACGGTCGCGAGGGAGAAGCCGAAGGTGAACAGGAAGCTCGCCAGCACCGCGGGGTCGTCGAGCACCGACCGGTAGTTGATGAGGCCGATGAACCCCCAGTCGCCGATGCCGATCGAGTCGGTGAAGCTGAAGAAGATGCCGACCAGTCCGGGCAGCGGGATCGCGATGGTGAACAGGACGAGCGTCGGGATGAGGAACGCGTAGTACAGCGGCTCGACGCGTCGGCGCCGATGGCGCAGCGGCGCGGGGCCGGTCTGCGGCTGCGGGGCGGTGCTCATGTCATGCCTCCTTGCTGGCGGATGCGGATCGGCGGAAGGCGACGCGCGCCCAGTCCGCGTCCATCGAGCCGAGGATCGTGCGGGCGTCGGCGCCCAGGACGAGGGACTGCGCGTAGTTGTTGGTCGGGATCGCGGGCGGATTGATCTGCCCGGGGGCGAGGTAGATCGCGCCCGTGGTGTACGCGTCGACCATGCCGGCGATCCTCGGGTCGGTGGGGATCGCGCTCGTCGTGGTCGGGACGAAGCCCATCTGGGAGGCGTTGTAGGCCTCGATGATCTGCGGCTCGTAGAGGTGGGCGAGGAAGTCGCGGGCGCCCTCGGGGTTGGCCGCGTCCTGCGGGATCATCGTGGCCAGGTCGATGCTCGCGACCACCTTGAGGTCCGCGGGGTCCTCGGTCATGGGCAGCGGGAAGGTGCCGAGCTCGACCTCGGGATCGATCTTGGCGACCTCCGCCATCGCCCACGGCCCCTGCATGTACATCGCTCCGCCGCCGCGGGCGAACTCCACGTTGCCGAAGTCGTAGGTGCGGCTCTTCGCGTCGGACTGGGTGTAGTCCCGCGCCAGCAGCTGCATCCTCTCGATCGGCTCGAGGAAGTCCTTCTGGAAGGACACCGCGGAGCCGGCGCCGACGTCCGTGCCCTGCGCGGTCAGCTGCCGGTAGAAGGCGTCCACGTCGAGGGCGCCGCCGATGGCGTAGTCGAACCATCCCTGCCCCACGGTCCAGGCATCCGCGAAGGTCGCGTAGAAGGGGGTGATGCCGGCGTCCATGAGCGTGTCGCAGAGCTCGATCAGCTCGGTCCATGTCGTGGGGATCCGCAGGTCGTGCTCGGCGAAGATTCTCTTGTTGTAGACGATCGCGCAGGCCATCGAGGAGTAGGGGAGGGTGGAGATGCGGCCGGTGCATTCGCCGAACGGCTCGGACAGCGGGGACGTGCCGGGGTCGATCGTGGCAGCGATGTCGGTGTCGGAGAGGTCGCTGAGCGTGCACCGCTGGATGAAGCGGGAGATCTCGTGGTTGTGGCGGGCGAGCATGAGGTCCGGCGGGGCGCCCCGCACGAAGCTCGCGGAGATCGCGCCGGGGCCTGAGGTGTCCATGACGACCTCGTACCGGTCCTGCGAGGCGTTGTAGTCGGCGATCACCTGGTTCATGAAGCCGATGGCCTCGCGCTTGCTGAAGGTGAAGCGCACCGTGCGGCGACTGCTGCGCGAGCATCCGGGCAGGGCGCCGGCGGCGAGCATCGCTCCGACGCCTCCGGCGAGCGCCTTCATGGCGGTTCTTCGTGTGGTCACGGGGATCAGTGCTCCTCTGCGTGGCTGGGCGATCCGTGGCGGACGTCCGGGACGGTCGCGTCCCGGGCGTCAGAATGTCGATTGGTATCGATGATGGGCGGGCTGCTCCGATCCGAGGCTCGGGTCGGGGGTGGTCATCGTCGGTGGCATCGGGGGCGGCGATGGCCCCATGCGCGATAAGTGTCGCTAACTTACAAACGGGCAGAGAACTCGTCAAGAGATGGGCGAGCCATGGTGGCGACCGTGCGCGCCGAAGGAGTGCGCGGGTCGCGTCCGGCGGCGGAGCGGTCGGGTCCGCCCGGTGCTCGAGGGCCGATGTGCGGCGTTGGGGGACGACGTCTGACGGTGTGACCGAGCGCGAGCCGGTTTTCGGCCGATCATGATCGATTCGTTACCGAATCAGGCAGACATGGGCACCTTCGACCCTCTAGAGTTCCCTTCGAGCACCGTAGCTCACCCGGGAGGAGGACCATGACCACCGACGCGTCGCCGGCTCATGCCGCGACAGAGACTGCAGGGCCCCCGAGGCCCCGACCATCGTTCGTCCGAGGAGTCCTCAACTCCTTCATCGTGCGGCGCCTCGTGCGCTCGGCCTTCGTCGTCTGGGTCGTCGCCACCGGCGTCTTCCTCCTGGTGCGGCTGCTGCCGGGCAATCCCGTGGACGTCTACATCAATCAGCAGATCTCCCTGTACGGGAAGACGTACGAGCAGGCGGCGGCGGAGGCCCAGGTCTACTTCCGCTTCGACCCCGCGAGCAACATCGTCCAGCAGTACGTCGAGTACCTCCTCGGCCTGCTGCGCGGGGACATGGGCTCCTCGATCACGACCCCCGGGGTGAGCGTCGCCGAGAAGATCGCGACCTACCTCCCCTGGACCCTGTACAGCGTGGGGCTCGCCCTGATCATCTCGATCTCGATCGGCCTGATCCTCGGCATGATCATGGCCTACCGCCGCGGCGGCATCATCGACAACCTCGTGACCGTCATCGGCTCGACCTTCCACGCGATCCCCAACTACCTCCTGGCGATCCTCATCGTCGTGGTCGGCGCGGTGCAGCTCGGGATCATCGACTACGCCCGCATGCGCGGCAACATGTCCCCGGGGCTCGAGCCGGAGCTGAGCTTCCGCTTCCTCTCCGACATCGGCTACCACGCCACCCTCCCCATGCTGACCTACATCCTCACCACGGCGGGGACGTGGGCTCTCATCATGAAGTCCTCGACCACGCAGATCCTCGGCGAGGACTACGTGACCGTCGCGAAGGCCCGCGGCCTCAAGGACGTGCGCATCCAGTCCGACTACGTGGGGCGCAACGCCCTGCTCCCGCTGATCGCCCAGATCGCCACCCAGGCCGGATTCGTCGTCGGCGGCGCGATCTTCGTCGAGCAGACCTTCTCCTACGAGGGGATCGGCCTGCTGCTGTTCGAGTCGATCAACACGCGTGACTATCCGACCATCCAGGGCGTGCTGCTCGTCGTGACGATCACGGTCGTCCTGGCGAACCTCGCCGCCGACCTGATCAACGCCGCCCTGGATCCGCGGATCCGCCTGGGCGCAGGAGGTGCCGCATGAGCGTCGACGCCACCTCGACCGCCGCGCTCGCCGTCCCGGCGAAGGCCAAGAAGGGCCAGAGCCCGCTCGCGCGCCTGTTCAGCGAGATGACCCGCAGCACCGAGGGCTTCATCGGCCTGATCCTCGTGGTCGCCGTGCTCGCCTTCTCCCTGATCGGCCCGCTCATCATGGGCACCGACGTCGCAGGCGATCCCTCCCGCGCCTGGGAGGGCCCGAGCGCCCAGCACTGGCTGGGACTCGAGGGCGGCGGCAAGGACACCTTCCACCTGCTCGTGATCGGCGGCGGGACCGTGCTCATGGTCGGCTTCCTCGCCGCCGCGATCACCACCGTCATCGCCGTCGCCATCGGCGCGCTCGCCGGGTACGTGGGCGGGCGCCTGGACGCCATCCTGCTGCAGCTGACCGACATCGTCATGACCATCCCGCAGATCGTCCTGCTGGCCGTGGTCGGCGCCTTCTACAAGCTCGACTCCCCGGTGCTGCTGGGCGTCATCATCGGCGTGCTCACCTGGCCGGTGCTCATGCGCTCGATCCGCGCCCAGGTGCTGTCCCTCAAGGAGCGCGAGTTCGTCGAGGCGGCGCAGCTGCTGGACGTCGGCTGGTTCCGGATCGTGTTCGGCGAGATCGTCCCCAACATGGCCAGCTACATCCTCATCAACTTCATCATCGCCGTCACCAACGCGATCTACGCGATGGTGGGCCTGTACCTGCTGGGTCTGGCCCCGCAGCGCGGCACCAACTGGGGGATCATGATCAACGACGCCTGGACCAAGGGCGCGATGTTCAACCCCGACGCCATGGCCTACATCATCGCGCCGGTCGTGATGATCGTGCTGCTCCAGCTGGGTCTGATCCTTCTCACGCGCACGCTCGAGGAGATCCTCAACCCCCGACTGAGGGATCGCTGATGACCACTCACAAGAACCCGGACGCCCCCGTCATGTCGGTCAAGGACCTCGAGGTCGCCTACCGCACGGGGAAGAACCAGTCCGTGCGCGCCCTGCGCGGCATCTCCTTCGACCTGTTCCCGGAATCCGCGCTCGCCCTGGTGGGCGAGTCCGGCTGCGGCAAGACGACGCTCGGCTCGGCGCTGCTGCGCCTGCTGCCGACCCTCGGCGAGATCACGAGCGGCTCGATCACGTACCGTCGCGAGGACGGCACCGAGCTCGACGTCACGAGGATGACGCCCGCCCAGCTGCGCCGCTGGCGCTGGTCGGAGGCCGCCATGGTGTTCCAAGGCGCGCAGAACGCCTTCAACCCGGTGCTGACCATCGGCGCGCAGATGGCCGACACCCTGATCGACCACTCGGATCGCCGCCCCTCGAAGAAGGAGATCCTCGAGCGGTCCTCCGAGGCGCTGCGCTCGGTGCGGCTCGAGCCCCGCCGCGTGCTGGGCAGCTACCCGCACGAGCTCTCCGGCGGCATGAAGCAGCGCACCCTCATCGCCATGGCGCTGCTGCTGCGGCCGCGTCTGCTGGTGCTGGACGAGCCGACCACGGCGCTGGACATCCTCACCCAGCGCACCGTGATCGATCTGCTCGCGGAGCTGCGCGTCGAGCACCGCTTCGCGATGATCTTCATCTCCCACGACCTCGCGCTCGCCGCCGAGCTCGCGGATCGCGTCATCACCATGTACGCGGGGAAGGTCATCGAGACCGGCACGACCGCGGACATCTTCTACGGCCCGAAGCACCCGTACACCTCGAAGCTCATCAACGCGGTGCCCCCGGTCGTCGGCGACCTCCCGGAGCTCGCCTCGATCCCCGGCGCCCCGCCCTCGCTCGCGACGCTGCCGACGGGCTGCACCTTCGCTCCCCGCTGCGAGCTCGCGACCGACGCCTGCCGCGTCGCGGAGCCCGAGCTGATCACGCTGACCCCGCGGTCCGAGGACCGCAGCCACGCCGCGGCCTGCCTGCGCCATGACGAGGTCCATCACGAACGGAAGGTGATCGCCCGTGCCTGAGACGACGCCCAGGGCCGACGGCGCGGCTGCGCCGCTCATCGAGCTCGACCATGCCTCGCAGGTCTTCCACGTCAAGGGCAAGGACATCCCTGCCGTCTCCGATGTCTCGCTGAGCGTCGACGCCGGGGAGGTGCTGTGCCTCGTGGGCGAGTCCGGCAGCGGCAAGACGACCGCCGCCCGCCTCGCGGCGGGGCTCGCCTCGCCGACGGGCGGCGCGGTCCGCTACCGCGGCAAGGACCTGTCCACGATGACGCGCGCGGAGCGACGGGAGTACCGCCGCGACGTGCAGTACATCCACCAGGATCCGTACGCCTCGCTCAACCCGATCCGCTCGATCCAGTCGACCCTGTCGATCCCGCTGCGCCGCCACGGCATGGCGAAGGGGCAGACCGAGGTCGACGCGACGGTCGACGAGCTGCTGACCCGCGTGGACCTCACCCCGCCGGAGAGCTACAAGGCGAAGTTCCCGCATCAGCTCTCGGGCGGGCAGCGCCAGCGCGTCTCCGTGGCCCGCGGCCTCACCCTCTCCCCGAAGCTCCTGATCGCCGACGAGTCGACGTCGATGCTGGACGTGTCGATCCGGGTGGGCCTGCTGAACATGCTCACGCGGCTGCGGCGGGAGCAGAACGTCGGCTTCATCTACATCACCCACGACCTGGCCCTGGCGAAGTACTTCGGCTGGGAGGGGCGCACCGCGGTCATGTACCTCGGCAAGATCGTCGAGGCCGGCCCGACCCCGCAGGTCATCAACAATCCCCAGCACCCGTACACGAAGGCCCTGCTGGATGCGGTGCCGGAGCCGGATCCAGAGCTGACCCAGCAGAAGAAGGCCGGCGGCGGGCTGCGCAGCGCCGAGGTGCCCGACCTCTCGGCCCTGCCTGCGGGATGCGCGTTCGAGCCGCGCTGCCCGCTCGCGCAGGACCGCTGCCGCACGGAGCGTCCCGTGCTGGAGACGTCCCCCGGCCTCGCCGGCCATGACGTCTCCTGCATGGTGGTGACCGATCCGAGGACCCGGGCGGCCTCGACGCCCCAGGCCGGAGGTCCGCCGTGATCGACATGGCCGCGCGGGCGCTGCTGGCGCTCGGCTGCTTCGTCGGCGTCGGCGCGGCCCTCATGCTCCTCGGCACCGCCGGGGGCACTCCGGAGCGCCTCGTCAGCTGGATCGCGCTCGTGCTCGGCCTCGCAGCGATCGTCGCCTCGGCGACGGTGCTGCGCATCAGAATCGTCCGTCGCCTTCGGGAGTCGGACCCCTCAGACCCGGATGATGAGGACGTCATCCACACCAAGGAGGAATCATGACCACCTGGACCAGGCGAGATCTTCTGCGGGCCGTCGGCCTCACGTCGGCGGCCGGTGCCGCCCTCGTGGCGTGCAGCCCGGCGGAGCCCGGAGGCGGCAGCGGCAGCAACGGCGACGGGGGCGGCGCGAGCGCCTTCCACGGCGCGTGGCCGTTCAAGCCCGCTCCGGAAGGCCATTTCAACTTCGCGGGACAGCCCTACGCCGGCGTGCCGACCGCCATCATCGGCGACGGCCTGTACCGCGACCTGCTGGTCCCGCCGCTCGCCATGTGGCTGTGGGAGGAGAAGACGTGGGAGTACCTGCTCGCGGAGTCGCATGAGCTGGACGCGGCGGCGGGCACCCTCACCGTGGTGCTGAAGAAGGACCTCGTCTGGAGCGATGGAAGCGCGCTGACCAGCGGCGACGTCCTCACGACGCTGTACCTGCAGTTCATGCAGCGCGCCACCAGCTGGGACTTCATCACGGGCCTCGAGGCTCCCGACGAGCAGACGGTCGTCGTGAAGTTCGAGAACCCTCCGGCCGTGCTCGAGCGGTACATCCTCAAGAGCAACATCCTCTCCACCGCGCAGTACGGCGAGTGGGCGGACAAGGCCAAGGCGATCGTCGACGCCGGCGGCACCATGGACGACGGCGACGGCGCGGCGCTGTCGACCGAGTTCCAGGGCTTCAAGCCGGAGAACGTCATCGTCTCGGGTCCCTACGACTTCGACTACAAGTCCATCGCCAACACCCAGCTCACCATGGTCCGCAACGAGAAGGGCTTCGGCGCGGACAAGGTGAAGTTCGATCAGGTCGTCCTCTACAACGGCGAGACCACGGAGATCACGCCGCTGGTCCAGTCCGGGGACGTGGACTACGCGACGCACGGCTTCGCCCCGGCCTCGGAGGCGCCCTTCGAGGCCGCGGGGTACACGATCCTGCGCCCGCCGGTCTACTCGGGCCCCGCCCTGTTCCTGAACCTGGACAAGTACCCGGAGTTCGCCGATGTCCGCGTGCGCCAGGCCTTCGCCCACGTGATCGACCGCGCCGCCAACGGCCAGATCGCCCTGGGCCAGTCCGGCAAGGCGGTCGAGAACATGGTCGGCTTCTCCGACAACTTCGTCGAGGACTGGCTGACCGATGAGGTCAAGGGCAAGATCAACACGTACGAGCTGGATCCCGACAAGGCGACGGCTCTGCTGACCGAGGCGGGCTGGAAGAAGAACGGCGATGCCTGGACGAAGCCGGACGGCAAGCCGGCGTCCTACGAGATCCAGTTCCCGCAGACCTATGCGGACTGGTCCGCCTCCGGCAAGAACGTCGCCGAGCAGCTGACCGCCTTCGGCATCCCGGTCACGGCACGTGGACTCGACGACAAGCAGGCCCCCATCGACATCGACAAGGGCGACTTCCAGATGGCGATCCAGGCGTGGGGCTCCTCCGCGCATCCGCATCCGCACTTCTCCTTCGTGACGGACCTGTTCACCCACAACATCCCGATCGCGAAGAACCAGGGCGGCAAGGGCATCGGCTTCCCGCTGCAGGACGTGAAGACGTCCGCGGGCACGGTGGACCTCGAGGAGATCGTCCAGATCTCCGGTCAGGGCCTGGACGTGGAGGAGCAGAAGAAGAACGTGAGCGTCGCGGCGCTCGCCTTCAACGAGCTCCTCCCGATCATCCCGATCTTCGAGCGCTACGGGAACAACCCTGCGCTCGAGGGCGAGCGCGTCACCGGCTTCCCGAAGGAGGGCGACCCGCTGCTCGCGAATGCGCCGTACGCCGACAACTTCGTGGTCCTCGGCATGTTCCGCGGTGATGTGAAGCCGGTCTGATCCGGCCCGATCCCCGGCCGTGCGCTCCCGAGGCGGATCCCTCCGATCCCGCCTCGGGGGCGCACAGCCGTCTCCGGGCACGCAGGGCGGCAACCGGCGGGAACCGTCGCTCCGAGGCTGTGAGACGTGTCAACGTTCTGGTGACCGCTGTCGCATCCCTGCGGCATGCCGCGCACCGCCCGCAGGAGGAGTCCCGCCGTGGCCCATGGAGTCATCGCCCCGATCGACCAGCAGCGCCTCGCCCTCGCCGCCGGCGCCGATTACCTCGAGTCGACCGTGGTCGGCACGCTCGTCGCGCCGAGCCCGACGGAGGGCGCCTGGGAGCCGGTCCGTCTCGCGCCGTCCCCCGCGCGACCGGTGCCGTCCTTCGCGATCCTGATCCCCGGCGACCTGCGCGTGGCCGACCCCTCGGTGCCGATGGGCCGCATCCGCGCGTACGCGCGGACGGCGCTGGATGCGGTCGCCGCCGTCGCCGGGCACGGGGCGAAGATCGTCCTCGGCAGCGGCGCCGCCCGGACCATCGGCCCGGACGTCCCCGCCTCCGAGGGGGCCGCACGCTTCGCGGAGGTGCTGATCCTCTTCCGCGACGAGGCGCGCGCCCGCGGGCTGGAGATCGTCCTGGAGCCCCTGCACCGCGGCGAGACCGACCTGATCCACACCGTCGGCGAGGCCGCGCAATTCCTGGACGCGCACGGGATCGAGGGGGTGCGGATCGTCGCCGACCTGTTCCACATCCAGCTCGAGGCCGAGCCCCTCGCGCAGGTCGAGCTCCTCGCAGGACGGGTCGGACATGCGCACATCGCGGACACGGACCGGGTGCCGCCGGGGCAGGGGGACTGGCCGCTGGGCGAGTTCCTGGCCGCGCTCCGGCGCGGCGGCTACACCGGCGATGTGACCCTCGAGTGCCGCTGGGAGGACCTCGCCGCGGAGCTGCCGGACGCCCTCGCGGCGGTGCGTGCGGCGGACCCCGCGCACCGCTCATGATCCAGGGGCCCGCCCGGCCGGGATCCCGGTGCCCTGGAGGGGGCCGTTCTTGCGCAGGCGCGGGGTTCGTGCTGTAGTATCCATGGAAAGCGGTTACCGTTCGACGTCCGAGGAAGGCCGTCCCCGGCGCAGCGCCGTGCCGGACCGGATCCGCTCCCGGGCGGCCCCTCCGGTCGGGCCGCACCAGACCCCGCAGCATCCCCGCACCCTGAGCAGGAGACACACATGGCACAGCGACGCATCGGCATCATCGTGAACGGCGCCTCCGGGCGCATGGGGTACCGTCAGCATCTGGTCCGGTCCCTGCTCGCGATCCGCGATCAGGGCGGCGTCGAGCTCGCCGATGGGGACGTGCTCGTCCCCGATCTGCTGCTGGTGGGCCGCAACGAGGAGAAGCTCCGCGCCATCGCCGAGCGCCACGGCCTCGAGAACTGGACCACGGACCTCGACTCCGCCCTCGAGCAGGACGACTACGAGGTGTACTTCGACGCCCTCGTGACCAACCTCCGCGTCGAGAACATCAAGAAGGCCATCGCCGCGGGCAAGGCCATCTACACGGAGAAGCCGACCGCAGAGTCCCTCGAGGACGCCCTCGAGCTCGCCCGCATCGCGAAGGAGGCCGGCACCGTCACCGGCGTCGTCCACGACAAGCTGTACCTCCCGGGCCTGCTCAAGCTGCGCCGCCTCATCGACTCCGGCTTCTTCGGCGAGATCCTCTCCGTGCGCGGCGAGTTCGGCTACTGGGTCTACGAGGGCGACTGGCAGAGCGCCCAGCGCCCCTCCTGGAACTACCGCTCCGAGGACGGCGGCGGCATCGTCGCGGACATGTTCCCGCACTGGAACTACGTCATCGAGGACCTCTTCGGCCGCATCGTCGACGTGTACGCGCAGACCGCCACGCACATCGAGAAGCGCTGGGACGAGAAGGGCCGGGAGTACGTCGCCACCGCCGACGACGCCGCCTACGGCATCTTCCGCCTCGAGACCGGCGTGGTCGTGCAGATGAACTCGAGCTGGGATGTGCGCGTGCACCGCGACGAGCTGGTGGAGTTCCAGGTCGACGGCACCAAGGGCTCCGCCGTCGTGGGCCTGCACGGTGCCCGCATCCAGCCGCGCGAGGCGACCCCCAAGCCCGTCTGGAACCCGGACGTGCGCGATCCCCATGACTACCGCGCCGACTGGATCGAGGTCCCCGACAACGAGGTCTTCGACAACGGCTTCAAGGTGCAGTGGGAGGACTTCCTGGCGCACTACGCCGAGGGACGCCCCTACCCCTTCGACCTGCTCGCCGGTGCCCGCGGCGTGCGCCTGGCAGAGGTCGGTCTGAAGAGCGCGGCCGAGGGCCGCCGCATCGAGCTCGACGTGCTGGAGGGCTGAGCGCGATGAGCACCCTGCAGCTGACCCTGCTCGGCGAGGACGGCTCGCTGCGGCAGGTCGAGCTCGGCGAGGCCGCCGCCTTCGCCGCCCCGACCGCGCCGCTGCGCTCCCGCACCGTCTACGCCGCCGTGCATGTGGCGCCGAAGGCCCACGCGGACAACACCCCCGGGGCTCCCGCGGACATCGACTGGGACGCGACCCTCGCCTTCCGCCGCACCATGTGGCGGCGGGGCCTGGGCGTGGCCGATGCGATGGACACGGCCCAGCGCAACATGGGCCTGGACCCCGCCGCGACCCGCGAGCTCATCACCCGCACGGCCGATGCCGCGCGAGCCGCCCTCGCGGACCCGGAGATCGCCGCGGTCTTCCCCGCCGGCGCGCAGGTGCGCGACCTCGTCGTCGCCGGCGTGTCCACCGACCAGCGCCAGGAGCGGCACCTCGGCCTCGACGAGATCGTCGAGGCCTACCGCGAGCAGCTCGCCCACACCGAGGGCGCCGGCGCCGGAGCCGTGCTCATGGCCTCCCGCCACCTCGCCCGCGCCGCGACGAGCCCCGCCGACTACGAGGACGTGTACCGCCGCGTGCTCGAGTCCGCGACCGAGCCGGTGGTCCTGCACTGGCTGGGCACCGCCTTCGACCCGCAGCTCGAGGGCTACTTCGGCTCCTCGGACACGGGCGTGGCCGCCGAGACCCTGCTGCGCATCATCGAGGCGGATCCCGCGAAGATCCGCGGCGTGAAGATGAGCCTGCTCGACGACGCCGCGGAGATCGCCGTGCGCGAGCGGCTGCCCGAGGGCGTCGCCATGCTCACCGGCGACGACTTCCACTTCTCCCATCTCATCGTCGGCGCGCAGCCGGACCCGGGGACGGAGCAGGTGGAGGGCACCTTCTCCCACGCCCTGCTCGGCGCCTTCTCGGTGACGGCGCCCGCGGCCTCCGCCGCCGTGCAGGCGATCGATGCGGGCGACTTCGCCCGGGCCCGGGAGATCCTCGACGCGGCGGAGGAGCTGGCCCGCCACGTGTTCGCCGCCCCGACCTACCACTACAAGACCGGGGTGGCCTTCCTCGCCTGGCTCAACGGCCACCAGCAGGCCTTCCAGATGGTCGGCGGCATGCACGCCGCCCGCAGCCTCCCGCAGCTGTCCCGCACGATCGAGCTCGCCGCCTCCACCGGCAACCTCGAGGACCCGGCCCTCGCCGCCGAGCGGTGGCACGCCATGCTGCGTGTGAACGGATACGAGGTGCCGGCATGAGCCTGGATCGACTCGCCATCAATCGCTGGACCTGCCGCACCACCCCGGTCGAGCAGCTCCTCGAGGCCCTGCCGGCCGCGGGCATCGGCTCCGTGGGCCTGTGGCGCGAGGACGTCGAGAAGCTCGGGCTCGCTCAGCTGCGCCGCCGCACCGACGACCTGGGCCTGCGCGTCTCCTCCCTGTGCCGTGGGGGATTCCTCACGGCCTCCGCGCAGGCGGACCGCGCATCGGCCCTGGACGACAACCGCCGCGCGATCGACGAGGCCGCCGCGCTCGGCGCGCCGACCCTCGTCATGGTCGCCGGCGGCGTCGACCTCGCCGACAAGGACATCCGCGGCGCCCGGGAACGGGTCGCCGAGGGGGTCGCCGCGATCGCGGGGCACGCGGAGCAGGCCGGAGTGACCCTGTCGCTCGAGCCGCTGCACCCGATGTTCGCGGCCGACCGCGCCGTGATCTCGACGATCGATCAGGCCCTCGACATCGCCGAGTCCGCAGGCAGCCCCGCGGTCGGCGTCGTCGTGGACACCTACCACGTGTGGTGGGACCCGTACCTCGAGCGCTCGATCGAGCGCGCCGCGGCGTCGGGCCGCCTGCTCGCCTACCAGGTGTGCGACTGGAACCTCCCGCTCGCGGCGGAGCCGCTCTTCTCCCGCGGCTACACGGGCGACGGGTACATCGACTTCCCCTCGATCACGCGCATGGTGGCGGCCACGGGCTACCGCGGCGACATCGAGGTGGAGATCTTCAACGAGGACGTGTGGGCGGATCCCGTCGGCACGGCGCTGGCCACGATCGCGGCCCGCTACGAGGAGCTCGTGGCGCCGTACGCCGGCTGATGCCGTCCGCTCTCCCCGACAGAGCGCGGTGGGAGGCCGTCGCCGACGGCCTCCTGCTCGCGCTGCGGCCCCATGCGAGCGAGGACTGCGCGCTCATCCTCCCGCCCGGGAAGCGCAGCCGCTCCGGGGAGCGGTCCGACGGCTTCGAGGGCTTCGCGCGCTCCTTCCTCATCGCCGCGCTGCTCGCTGCCGGGCGGGACGGCGAGGACGCGCACGGCCATCTGGAGCGGTACGCGCGCGGCATCGCCGCCGGCCCCGATCCGTCCTCGGCGCACGCCTGGCCGCGGCCCGCGCAGCTGCCCCAGGCGAAGGTCGAGGCCTCCTCGATCGCCCTCGGCCTGGATCTCACCCGGCCCTGGATCTGGGATCGGCTGGATCCCGCCGCGCAGCAGCGCACGATCACCTGGCTGCGGGAGATCATCGGCACCCGCTACCCGGACAACAACTGGGTGTGGTTCCGGATCATCGCGCTCACCGTCCTGCGGGATCTCGATCCGGAGACCGCCCGGCCCGGTCCGCTGCGCGAGGCGCTGCACGCGGACCTGCGCCACGACCTCGCCCTGCACGAATCCTTCTCCCGCGAGGGCGGCTGGTTCGTCGACGGGAACGAGCGGAACGTCGACCACTACATGACGTGGGCCTTCGCCGTCCTGCCGACGCTGTGGCTGCGGATGCGCGGCGTGGCCGGGCTGCGCGAGGACGGCCTCGTCGACGACGAGCTGGTCGCCCTCCACCGCGGTCGCCTCGCCGCGTACATCGAGGACGCGCAGGGCCTTCTGGGTGCCGACGGCGGTCCCCTGATCCAGGGCCGCAGCCTCACCTACCGCATGGCGGTCGCCGCCCCGCACTGGGCCGCGGCCCTCGCCGGCCTCGCCGACGGTCCCGATCCCGTGATCGCGCCCGGGCGCCTGCGCCGCGCCGCCTCCGGGATCCTCGGGCACTTCCTGGACCACGGCGTCCCCGATGCCGACGGGCTGCTGAACCTCGGCTGGTTCAGGGCGTTCCCGCAGATGACGCAGGACTATTCGGGCCCCGGCTCCCCATACTGGGCGGCCAAGGGCTTCCTGGGCCTGGCCCTGCCGCGCACGCATCCGGTGTGGACGGCGCCGCTCGAGCCGCTGCCCGTCGAACGAGCTGACGGCGTGGAGCTCCTGCCCGTGCCCGGCTGGATCGTCTCCCGGACCCGGGCCGATGGGATCGTCCGGGTGATCAACCACGGCACCGACCATGCGCGGCCGGGGGCGCTGCGCCCCGACTCGCCGGCGTATGCGCGGCTCGGATACTCGACCGCGACGAGTCCGCCGATGGCGGGGGAGGGGGAGCGGCAGCCGCAGGACATGGTCATCGGCCTCGTCCACCCCGAGCACGGCTGGAGCCACCGCACCGGCTTCTTCGCGCGCGGGCTGCGTGAGGTCACGGCCGGGGCTCAGGGGGCCTCCGTGCATGTGCCGCACTGGCATCCGGACGGCGGCGAGGTCCTCACCGGCCCGCGGACCGCGCTGGCGAGCCTCGTGCTCCCCGGCCTGGAGATCCACACGGCCCGCCTCGGCATCGGTGCGGAGACGCGGGACGGCCTCGAGCTGGGCGCCGCCGGCTGGCCGCTCTCCGGGACGGAGATCATGCAGGAGGCCGCAGAGCCGTCCGCGCTGCTCGAGCTGGGCGTCCCCCGGGACGGCGGCAGGCTCCGCAGCGGCCTCGCCGTCCTCGCGAGCACGCTCGGGCCGGCGCGGCTCGACGTCCACCGGGAGGAGGGCACCTCCCCGCTCGGCCCGCTGCTCGCCTCCCCGCAGGTCCGGCTCCCCCTGCACGGGATGGATCGCGGGGATGCGGTCCTCGTCGTCGCGACATGGCTGCGCGGCCCGGGAGCGCCGGCGCCCGGCCTGCCCGCCGCGCGGATCACGGACGATGCGGTGGTCCTGCGCCTGCCCGCCGGCGAGGAGGCGGTCCTGCCGCTCCCGTCGCTCACAGGTGGGTCGTGACCTCCGTCCTCTCCCGCAGACCGGCCGCGAGCTTCCCGCCGGCCTCCTGCTGACGCTCCGCGGTGATCTGCTGGGCGATCTGCGGCTTCACCTGCTCGAAGGGCGGCAGCTGCTGCCCCTGGCCGGCGAGCTCGTCGTAGCGGGCCTGCAGCTCCTCCTCGGTCGGCTCGGCGACCGGGGCCTCCTGCGCGATGTACGCCTCGATGACCACCTGCTCGGAGGCGTCGGCCCGCACCTCCTCCTCCGACATGCCCTGCTGCTCGAAGGCGGCGAGGACCTCCTCGACGGATCCCATCCCGTTCTGCTCGGCGATCGTCTGCAGGAGCGCGTCGACGTCCTCGTCCGAGGCGGTGATCCCGGCCTCCGCCGCGGCCTGGGCGAGCAGACGGCTGGAGATCAGCTGCTCGAGGGTCTGCGTCCGCAGGGCCTCCTCGTCGGGCGCCTGTCCGGTGGTCTGCTGGGACATGGCCGCCTGCTGGAACAGCGGCTCGTACGCCGCGACGAAGTCCTCGCGGCTGATCGGCTCTCCGCCGACCTCGGCGACCGGATCCGGGATGCCCTCGAGGTCGGGCTGCGGCATGGCGCTCTCGCCTCCGCCATCGGAGGCACCGCCTCCGTCGGACGCGGCCCCGCTGTCGGATGCGCCCCCGCCGGCGGATCCTGGGGCCGCATCACCGCCCCCGGAGCAGGCGGACAGGGAGATGATCGCAGTCGCCGCGACGGCGAGGACGGCTCTCGTGAGCTTCATGGGATGCTCCTTCGGTGGGTACGGCGGGGGCGACCGTACACGCCGCACTGCAACACGCGATCCGTGTTCGCTCACAGGACCGTGGACACGGACGGGAGGAAACCTTCCTCGTGTGTGATCCGGCGCATTATCGCGAGATGACGGACATTCGGAGGGCGGAATTCCCGGCCGGAGGATCCGATGATGCGCGTATGCCGGGTCGACGCTGTCAGGTGTCGTCTCGCCAGGTCTCCGGCGTGTGTCGTCTCGCCAGGTCGCAGGCGCGGTCCGCGGAGGTCGCCTGCGGGCTGTGCGAAGGGTGGGATTCCGGCTGTGCGCCGCTTCTCCTCCCCATGTCCGGGTTATCCACATCTTCTCGGGAGTGCTGGATATCCGGGGTGGGGGAGAGGAGAATGGGGGTATGGGATACGACGGCGAGGATTTCTGGTACGAGGACGGCGGCGATGTCGTCCTCGCCGACCTGCCGCCCTCGCCGGAGGTCCTCGCGGAGCAGGACGCCACGCGCTCGCACGTGCGGCGGATCGACCGGGTGATCCAGGCGCTGCTCTGCTCGCCCGCGGTGCTCGGCATGCTCGCAGACCTCGCGGAGGCGCTCGAGGACGGGGCCTCGACGCCGCGCGCTGCGGAGGAAGGGGCGATCCACCAGCAGAGCGGGAGCCTCGAGGAAGCACTCGGGACCGTGGCCGCGCTCTCGCAGATGCGCACCGTCCTCGGCGCCGTCGAGGACGCGGCGATGCTCGAGGCCGCGGGCAGGATCGAGGAGGGGAACCGGGCGGTGGGGAAGACCGGGCGCCATGTGCACGACGGCGTGGGCACCCATCTCGCCTTTGCACGGCGGGAGAGCGTGCACCGGACGGAGAGGGACCTCGCCGCCGCGCGGCGCGTGGCCTCCTCGATGCCGCGCCTGGCGAACGCCAAGCACCGCGCCGTCCTTCCGGAGGCGGCGGTGGAGGCGATCGCGGGAGCCCTGAGCGGGCAGTCGTCGCAGATGTGCGCTCAGATCGACCAGGTGCTCGCCGCAGAGGGATACGCGAGCGTGGAAGGACGGGGAAGCACTGCTGTGCGGCACCGGGTGCGGGCGCTCGTCGACGCGCGGAGCGACCGGGCCGCCTCGGTCGCGCGGTGCGAGCGGGCGGCCCGCGACCGGCATGTCACGATCGTGCCGGTCGAGGACGGGATGGCCCGCCTGCACGCCTACCTCCCCGCCGTGACGGCCGCCCAGATCGACACCGTGCTGCAGTCCTCCGCGGAGTCCGCCCGCGCCGCCGGAGCGGGCACACCCCTGGGCGCCGGGCGCGCGGACGCGCTCGCCGAGGCCGTGCTCTTCTACCATGACGTGACCGCTTACCGGGTGGAGCCCGAGGACGCCGCCGATGAGACGACCTTCGCCGGCATGGCGATCGCGCGGGGCCTCGTGGGGCCGGACGGGATCGTGGCCCGGACCGTACGACCACCCCTGACGGCCGTCCGCACCGAAGGACCGCTTCCGCCCACCACGGCCGTGCCCGCTCCGGCCCCGACCCGTCCAACCGCACCCGCTCCGGATCCGACCTCCCGTGCCTCGGGCTCCCCGCCCGAGAGCTTCCCGCCCTTCGGGGAGGACGAGTTCATCGATGATGACCCGGGCATCCGGATCGGTGAGCCGGTCCTGCGGCCCTGCAGCACGCCCGGGGCCATGGCCCCGGGAGCCCGCGCGGCCTTCGAAGCGGTCCGTGCCGAGCATGCGACGGAGCGCCGGCACGGCGGCTTCGGCCCCATGGGATCCGCCCGCGGACCTGATCCTGCCGTCTGCTCTCCTGCCGCCTGCTCCGACCCGGACGTCACCCCCGAGCACACTGACCCGAGCCCCGATCTCGCCAGCACGGGCGGTTCCGGGCCGGGATCCGGCGGACAGGAGCGAGCCGGGACGCTGCGGCGACCCCGGAGGCGACCGCACGGGCCGCAGATGCAGGTGTGCGTCGCGATCACCGACACCGCGCTCCTCGGACCGGACGACCCGGTCGAGCAGGCGCATCTGTCCGGATACGGGATCCTGCCCGCCCACCTGATCCGCTCCGCGCCTTGCGGCCACCTGCCGGGACTCGCGCAGACCGCCGCGGAGGTCGAGGAGCAGGCTGCCCGGACCGCCGCGATCTCGATGCTGCGCCGCCTGTACCTGTACCCCGCCAGCGGCGAGCTGCAGGCCATGGACGCGCGAGCCCGCACCTTCCGAGGAACGTTCCGCGACCTCATCCTCGCCGTCGACCGCATCAGCCGCGAGCCCTACTCCCAGGCGGCCTCGACCCAGGTCGATCACGTCCATGACCACGCGGACGGCGGCGGGACGAGCATCGAGAACGCGCAGGGCCTCGACGCACGGGCGAATCTCGCCAAGAACGAGGGCCCCTGGCGCACCGTCCGCAGCGGCGACCCGACCACGCCCGTCGGGACCGGTGTCCGATGGATCAGCCCCCATCGGGTCCATGCATGGACCCGCACTGCGCGGGTCCGCGAACCTGGGCTGGACCGCCGCACGGACGAGGGGCCGCAGACCGGCTGACCTGCGTGGCAGCTGCGCGGCTGCCGACGCGTCGTCGCAGGCGCCCATCACCGCCCGCCACCGGTCAGAGCGCTGTGGACTCCCGCAGCAGGATCTCGCCGTGCATGCGGCGATCCCGCACCTGGTCCCGTCCTTCCTGGTCGCGCCCGTCCGGGTCCGGTCCTGTCTGGTCCGATCCTGTCTGGTCCCGTCCGGTCCGATCGGAGGAGTCCTCCGCCGCCCCGGTCTGCTCCGACAGGATCCAGGCGCTGACCTGCTCGGCCATCTCCTCGAGGGGGAGCGCGACCGTGGTCAGCACCGGCGAGGAATCATGCGCCCCGGGCACCCCGCCGAAGCCCGCGACCGCCACCTGCTCCGGGATCCGCAGGCCGTGCCTGCGCAGCTCGCCCAGGACGCCGAGGGCCATCACATCGGCCGGGGCGAAGACGCACAGCGGAAGACCGCCGGACGCCTCGGTGGCGGCCACGCCCTCCGGCGAGGCGAGATGCTCCGCGACCTGCGCGGCGAAGGCGTGCCCCCCGCTGCGGTTCAGGCCCGCCGTCCCGTACAGCTCGACCTCGATCCCCGCCTCGGCGAGACCCGCGAGGAAGCCGCCCGTGCGGTGCGCCGCAGTCGGGATCCCGCTGATGCCCTGCGGGACCGCGAAACGCCGATGCCCCTCGACGACCAGCGACGTCGCCAGCTCATGCGCGGTTGCCGCGTCCTCCGTGACGATGGTCCTCCCCACCCCCGGCGCTTGCCCCACGCACACCACGAGGCCTCCGTGGGCCTCGAAGCCCTGCAGCAGCTGCAGGATCGAGGAATCCGTATCGGCCCCGTACCGGTGCGAGCCGAACAGCACCAGCGCATCGACGCGCTGCGCGATGAGGGAGCGGATCGCTCGGATCTCCGTCTCCGGGTCGCGGTCGGTCTGGGTGAGGAGGACCTGGCTGTCGGAGGCGAAGATGCGCTGCTGCACCGCTCGGGCGAGGACGGCGAAGTACGGATCCGCGATGTCGTGCACCACCAGGCCGATGAGCCCCGAACGCGATCGCGCCAACGCCTGCGCCTGCGCATTCGTGACATAGCCGAGCTTCGCGGCCGAGGCGCGGACCTTCTCCGCGACCGCCCTGCCCGGGGTGCGCGCCGATCCGTTCAGGACCCGGGACGCCGTCGCGAGCGAGACGCCCGCGTCCTTCGCGACGTCGGAGAGTCGTACAGCCGGCATGATGCCCCCGATCCGGTAAGCGATGTCCAAGGAGACTCAGCATACGGCCGAGGCCTCGTCTCGGGGCGCGTGATCGAAAGGTTCACCGAAAGCCGCGTCGGCTCCGGGTGGAGGCTGCCGCGCCTACCCCTCGAGCCCCAGCCAGCTGCGCAGCGTCATCGCCTCGCGATCCAGCAGCTCCGGGTCATCCCCGGGCACGAACTCGAGCAGCGCGTCGTGGTCCTTGCCCTCGGCGGCGAGGATCCCGAAGGCCTCCGTCCACAGATCCTCGCGCTCCGCGAGCGCGAGGCGTTCGCCTCCGGGCCACCAGGAGAAGACGTGCACCGTGCTGACCTGGGCCAGTGCGGCGCGCAGGGTCGCGAGCGCCTCCTCCGTCGGCTGCGACTGATGCGGCTGCCAGTACGTCCACACCGCCTCGTGCCCGATCTCGGCGAGCAGCGCCAGGGTCGAGGAGATCTCGTCCGTGAGCGTCCCGCCATGGAACTCGAGGCCGAGGTCGATGCCCCGGGCGGCCGCGGCATCGGCGACCTTGCGGATCCGATGGACGATCTCCGCCCGCTCCTCGGGCGAGGTCGACGCGGACCCCGCCTCTCCCGCCCACACCCGGATGCGCGGCGCCCCGAGGGCCTCCGCGGACAGCAGCACGTCCCGCGCCTGCGCGGCCACCTCCACCTCCGGCCCGACGAAGCGCAGATACGAGCCGTAGGAGGCGACCTCGAGTCCCGCGGACTCCGTGAGGGCTCGCACTCGGCGGGCGGCATCGATGTCCCCGGCGGGGACGTGCACATCCCCGCCCCATTCGATGCAGGCGAGACCGGCGGCCGCGGCGCGCCGGACGACCTCGGCGGCGGCGAGCTCGCGGAACGTGACCGAGCACAGTCCAGGGCGGATCATTCGGAGGCCTCCTCAGCACGATGGAATGCGATGTCCCAGCTTACGCGGGCGTACCCTGAAGAGCATTCGGGCCCCTGCCCGGAGTGGTGCCCGGCCCGGTCAGAGAGGACCCCGTCATGCCCGATCAGCCCGTTCCTGCCCTGCCCGATGCTTCCTCCCTCAGCATCGCGGAGAAGGCCGCCCTCACCGGCGGCGCGGATTTCTGGAACCTGCACGGGGTTCCCTCCCACGGCCTTCCCGGCATCATGATGAGCGACGGCCCGCATGGCCTGCGCACCCAGCACGATGCGGCGGACAACCTGGGTCTGCACGATTCGGTCCCCGCGACCTGCTTCCCGCCGGCCGTGGGCCTCGCCGCGACCTGGAGCCGGGAGACCGCCGCCGCCGTGGCCCGGGCCATCGCCCAGGAGGCGCTCGCCGAGGGCGTCTCCGTGGTGCTCGGGCCCGGCATGAACATCAAGCGCTCTCCGCTGTGCGGGCGGAACTTCGAGTACTTCTCCGAGGACCCCCATCTGACCGGGGAGCTGGCGATCGCCTATGTCGATGCCCTGCAGGCCGCCGGGGTCGGCGCCTCCGTGAAGCACTTCGCGCTCAACAACCAGGAGACCGACCGCATGCGCGTGGACGTGCAGGTCGAGGACCGGGCGCTGCACGAGATCTATCTGCGCGCCTTCCGCTCCGTGGTGACCCGCTCCCAGCCGTGGACGCTCATGCACTCCTACAACTCCGTCCGGGGAACGACGGTCGCGGAGAACCGCTTCCTGCTCACGGAGGTGCTCCGCGAGCGCTGGGGCTTCGAGGGCCTCGTCGTCTCGGACTGGGGCGCGATCGTGGACCGGCCCGCCGCGGTCGCCGCGGGCGCGGACCTGCAGATGCCCGCCGCTCCCGCCGGCCAGGCCGCCGTCGAGGCCGCTGCGGAGTCGGGGACCCTGGATCCTGCCGCGCTGGACCGGGCGGCGACGAAGGTCCTCGACCTGATCGGCAGGGGCCTGGCCCACCGGGACCCCGCGGCCGCCTATGACGTCGCCACCCATCACGCCGTCGCCCTCGAGGCCGCACGGCGCGCGATCGTCCTGCTCGAGAACGACGGCATCCTGCCGCTCTCCGAGGATGCCGCCGGCCTCGCGGTCATCGGTGACTTCGCGCAGACCCCGCGCTACCAGGGCGCGGGCTCCTCGCATGTCAATCCGACCCGGCTCAGCAGCGCCCTCGATGCGATCCGGGACATCGTCGGGGACGTCCCCTTCGCCCGCGGCTTCGTGCCCGGCTCCGAGGCGGATGCCGAGGCTCTGCGGGAGGAGGCGCTCGATCTGGCCCGCGGCGCCGGCACCGTGCTGCTGTTCCTGGGCCTGGGGGAGGACGTGGAGTCCGAGGGCTACGACCGCACCGACATGGACCTGCCCGCCGCGCAGGAACGGCTTCTGCAGGACGTGATCGACGTCAGCGACCGCGTCGTGGTGGTGCTCTCGAACGGATCCGCGATCCGTCTCAGCCCGCAGCTGCGCTCCGCCTCCGCCGTGCTGGAGGCCTGGCTGCTCGGACAGGCGGGAGGGGAGGCGACCGCGGACATCCTCTTCGGCCGCGTCAACCCCTCCGGCAAGCTCGCCGAGACGCTCCCGCTGCGCCTCGAGGACACCCCCTCCTACCTGCACTTCCCCGGGGAGAGCTCACGCGTGCACTACGGGGAGGGGCTGTTCGTCGGGTATCGCGGCTTCGACGCGCTGGGAACGGAGGTCGCCTACCCCTTCGGATACGGCCTCAGCTACACGACCTTCGCGTACGCGGACCTCGCCGTCGCCGCGGAGGCCGACGGCCTCGCCCTCGAGGTCACCGTCACCAACACCGGGTCGCGCGCGGGCCGCGAGGTGGTCCAGGCCTACGTCTCCGTCCCGTCCTCGCGCCTGGTCCGTGCCCCGCGGGAGCTGAAGGGCTTCGGGGACGTGGAGCTCGAACCGGGGGCCAGCGCACGGCTGCGCATCGCGATCCCCGGGACCGAGCTGCAGCACTGGGACGTCCGGGCCGACGACTGGGCGGTCGAGGCCGGCACCTATCGCGTCGAGGTGGGCGCCAGCAGCCGCGATCTGCGCTGTCGAGCCGAGGTCGAGCTCGCCGGGGACGAGCGGGCGCACCCGGCGACCATGTCCACGACCGTCGGCGAGCTGCTGGCGCTGCCCGGCGGCGCCGAGGCGATCGGCACCCTCCTCGCCGCGGGCGCCCCGGAGGGCGAGGAGGGTGCCGGAGGGCTCTTCGACGATCCGGAGATGCGGAAGATGGCCGAGCAGATCCCGGTGGGCCGCTTCGTGAGCCTCGTGGGCATCGCGCCCGAGCAGATCCAGCAGCTGCTGGATCACATCAACGGCTGCTGAGCCCGCCGATCCCGTGGCGGACGGGGAACGTCGGGTTCTCCGTCCCGCCCGGGACGTCCGTCTCGGAGGCGCGGACCGCCTCCATCGAGGCCGGGATCTCGAAGGGCAGGGTGCCGCGCGGAGGCACGGCGCCGCTGAGCGCGTCCACGAGCGCTTCCGAGCTCGAGCCGTAGGTGGCCACGAGCACGGAGGCGATCTCGGTGAGCGGGGCCAGGATCGCCGGGCGCAGCAGCTTCGCATCCACGAGGACGGGGCAGTGCTGTGCGATCGCGGCGATGCGGGAGAGCAGGCCCGGGCGGTACTCGAGGCTGCCCTGGTGGAAGAACGGCTCGAGGAACAGGTCCGCGCGCGGCTCGAAGGGCTCCTCGAGGCGGATGATCGCGAGATCGGCCTCCTGCGGGCTCGCGACCACCGTGCCGAGCCGGGCCGCGGCGTTCTCGGCGAGGCCCCACACGAAGACCTTCCGGTCGGTGCCGCGCAGCGGCAGCAGGCCCTCGCGGTCCTGCAGCACCGTCGTCGAGGCCGCCTGCGCCTCCCGGCCCGCGGCGACCAGCTCGGGAGCCCCGACGACCTCCTCGGCGGCGTCCTCGTCGACGAAAGGGTCCTCGAACAGGCCCAGCTGGAACTTCACCCGCAGCAGGCGGCGCGCGGACTCGTCGATCCGGGACTCCGCGATGCGGCCCTCGTGCACGAGGGCCACGATCGCCTCGGGGCATTCCTCGCCCCCGAACTGGTCCACGCCCGCCTCGATCGCCTTCACGATCCGGTCCTCCAGGTTCAGATGCTCGACGCCCCAGGCGCGGGCCGGCAGCGGCAGGCCCATCGCGACGGTGTCGGTGAGCAGGCCCCAGTCGGAGCAGATCACGCCGTCGAAGCCGAGCTCCTCGCGGAGGATCCCGGTGAGCACCTGACGGTTGAAGCCGAAGCCGACCTCCTCGATCTCCTCACCGTGCCGGACCAGGCCCACCGGCATGCCGTAGTAGGGCATGAGCGCGCTGACGCCACGGGCGATCGCCGCGCGAAAGGGCTCGAGGTGCAGCTCGAACCGCCCGCCCGGGTAGACCTGCTCGCGGCCGTAGGGGAAGTGCGGATCCTCGCCGTCCTTCTGCGGGCCGCCGCCGGGGAAGTGCTTGGCCATGCAGGCCACCGAGTCCGGGCCCAGCTCGCCGCTGATCTGGAAGCCGTCGAGGTAGGCCTCGGCCACGCGGGAGACGCGCTCGGCATCGGGACCGAAGGTGTGGAACTGGCGGCCCCAGCGGGGCTCGGTCGCGAGATCGATCTGCGGGTGCAGGGCGGCGTGGATGCCGACGGCCCGGTACTCGCGTCGCGCCGCATCGGCGAAGCGGCGCACGCCCTCCGGATCGTCGAGCGCCCCCAGCCCCAGCGGCTCCGGCCAGGCGGACATGGACCCGGCGGAGAAGGCGGCGCCGCTGTTCTCCGCGAAGGAGTGGCGCGGATCCGTCGAGACGGTGACAGGGATCGAGAAGCGGCCGCGGGCCGCGAGCTCCTGCAGACGGTTGGACCAGCGGGCGGCGAGGCGGGCCGTGCCCGGCAGGGCGTGGACGTTGGCATGGGTGATGCCGCGGGCGAGGACCATGTCCTCGGTGCTCATCGTCGCGACCGCGCCGGAGCCGTCTGCGAGCTCGCCCTCGGGCGTGGTCTCGATGATCGAGTGGAACATGAGCCCGACCTTCTCCTCGAGGCTGAGCCGGGAGGTGAGGTCCGCGGCGCGCTCATCGGGGGAGCGGCGGGGGTCCTCGAACGGCGCCATCGCCCCGTCATGGTCGAGGTCGCGGAAGACGGTCCCATCCTCGGCGGTGAGGGTGATCGGGGCGGGCTTCGTGGTCATGGGGCCTCCTTCGGCGCGGCACGCGGACGCGCTCAGCGTAGACCCCGCGGAGCCCGGGCGCAGGGACGGCGAGAGAAAAACCACCGGGCGGTGGTTTCTTTCCGGCGCGACCTCAGGTGCGCTTCCAGTAGGCGAGCGCATGCACCTGCTCCTTCGGCACCCCCAGGCGCCGGCGCAGGGCGGAGCCGATGCGGCGCGTCGGCGCGCTCTCCAGGCTCACGAAGAAGGAGGTGCCCTCCGGGGCCGATGCCGCCGCCGCGAGCGCGGCCTCTTCGATGCTGCCGTCCCGGTCGAACCAGGTCACCGGCGCGTCGGCTCGTCGAGGGAGCGGCAGGACCTGCTCGTCGTCGGCATAGCCGCGCTCGAGCAGGACGGTCGCCGGGATCTCCGGGACGCGGCGCAGGGTGTCCGCGATCGCGGGCACCGAGGCGCCGTCGCCCACCATGAGCAGATGCGGGGGATCCGAGGCGACCGGGCTGCGCGAGTTCAGGATGCTCGCGTCGATCTCGTCGCCGATGCGGGCTCCGCGCGCCCAGTCCGAGGCGATCCCCGCGTGCAGGTAGAACTCGATCCAGGCGGTGCCGGAGGCCGGTGCCGGGTCCACGAGGGTGTAGCCGCGCTGGTGCCCGCGGCCGTCCGGTCCGGCGAACCACAGGCGCAGCCAGTAGGTGGGGTACACCGCTTCGCGCTGCAGCAGATCGCCGAGGGTGACCTGCAGACGCAGGAAGTGCTCGCTCACCTCCTGGCGATCGCTGATGCGCAGGCGCAGGTCCTGCGCCCTCCATGCCTTCATGATCGCGCCGTTCAGGCCCCGCCGGGGAGCGCTGATGCGCGGAGCGAGGGTGGGGTCGGGTGTCATGGGCGGCTCCCGGTGGTGGTGGAGGCCGGCGGCTGGGGCCGGACGCGGATGCGACGATCGGATGCGACGATCCGCGATGGAGATGAGGTAAGCCTAACCATACTGCATGACGGTGCCGTGGTGTCGAACCGGGCGTCGCGGGAGGGGATCCGCTAGATTCATCCGATGACCGTCGCGTCCGCTCCCCGCCCGAGCATCCTGCTCATCCTCTCCGACGACCACGGCTACGGCGACCGCTCCCTGCGGGGCAGCGCCGATGCCCGCACCCCGCACCTGGACCGGCTCGCCCGCAGCGGCATGTCCTTCGAGAACGGCTACGTCAGCGCCCCCATCTGCTCGCCCTCGCGGGCCGGGCTGATCGCCGGTGCGCATCAGCAGCGCTGGGGCGCCCGCTGGTTCGACACCTCCGCCTTCCCGCCCGCCGACCGCCCCGTCATGCCGGAGATCCTCGGCGCGGCCGGGTATCGCACCGGCTACTTCGGCAAGGTCCACTACGGGCCCGAGCGCCCCGGGGACCGCGCCTGCCCCGACCGCCACGGCTTCGACACCAGCCTGTACGGGCTCGCCGGGCAGTCCTTCGGACGCCTGCACTACCTGCAGCACTCGGCCGACGCCGTGCGCGAGCGCGGCGAGGAGGCATCGCGGGTGCACGGCGTGCAGCCCCTCTATCAGGACGGCGTCGAGGTCGACGTGACCGGCCATCTCACCGTGACGCTCGCGGACCGCGCGATCGACTTCATGGGCCCGGGCGACGGCTCGCGCACCCCGCAGGAGGATCCCTTCTTCTGCATGGTCGCCTTCAACGCCGTGCACAACTTCGCCTGGCAGCTGCCCCAGGACGAGCTCGACGCGCGAGCCCTGCCCGCCCACGACGACTTCGATCCGCAGCTCGCGACCTACGCCGACTGGTACGACGGCGCGATCTCTCCGCACCTCGAGAACGGCCGCGCCTACTATCTCGCCCAGCTCGAGATCATGGACCGCGAGATCGGGCGGATGCTCGACCACCTCGAGGCGACCGGCCGGCGCGAGAGCACCCTGGTCGTCTACCTCACCGACAACGGCGGCTCCACCTGCAACTACGGCGACAACACCCCGCTGGACGGCACCAAGTACAGCCTCTACGAGGGCGGCGTCCGCGTCCCGTACCTGGTGTCCTGGCCCGGGACGGTCCCCGCCGGGCAGAGCTCGGAGGCGCTGGTCTCCTCCCTCGACCTGCTGCCGACCTTCGCGGCGCTCGCGGGCGCCGAGCTCCCCGCGGAGCACCCCGTCGACGGCCGCGACCTGCGGCCGCTGTGGGAGGACCCCGCGGCACCGGGCCATGCGGCCCTCCACTTCGACACCGGCTTCCAGTGGGCCGTCCGCACCCCGCGGTGGAAGCTGCGCTGGGTCGCGCCGGACACCCCGTACCGAGCCGGGCTGCGGGACGTCGAGCACACCGACATCGGCTCCGGGCTCAGCCTCGTGCCGATCGGCGAGAGCTCCGACGAATCCGCGGCGGCCGATGTCTCGGTCGCGCACCCCGAGGCCGTCGCCGAGCTGCGCGCCCTCCATGAGGCGTGGGAGGCGCAGATGGTGCAGGCGGGCTGAGCGCGCCCCGCCTCACCGCCCCAGGAGCTGCCCCATCGGCACGAAGTCGGCGAACTCGGCATCGAGCCCCGGGGCCTGGACCGCGGGTGCCGCCTGCGGGGCGGGCGCGCGGTCGCCGAGCAGCCTGGCGAGCTCGGCGGCGGCGCGGTCGGCGCGGGCGCTGAGCGGGGCGTCGGCCCCCTCCCCGGCCTCGGCGGCGCCGAAGTCGGAGCTCGCGGCGAAGACGGCGGTGGGGACGACCTCCGCTCTCAGGTAGGCGAAGATCGGCCGGATCGCGTACTCGAGGGCGAGGGAGTGGCGAGCGGTGCCGGCGGTCGCCCCGAGCATCACCGGGAGGTCCTTCCAGAGGTCCGGGTCGACGGCGTCGAGGAAGGACTTGAACAGGCCCGAGGCGGCCGTGTTGAAGATCGGCGTGACCGCGATGACGGCGTCGGCCGCACGCAGCTCGGCGAGCACCTGGCCCATGCGCTCCCCGGGGAAGCGGGTGAGCATGAGATCGAGGATCTCATGGGCGATCTCGCGCAGCTCCACGGTGCGGACCTCGACCGTCCGCCCCTCCGCCTCGAGCCTGCGGCGTGCCGCGCCGGCCAGCTGATCGGCGAGCATGCGGGTGGAGCTGGGGGTGGACATGCCGGCGCTCAGCACCAGCAGGCGGGTGGGGGAGGAGGTGGTCATCTCAGGCATCCTTCCGGTCCTCGGCGCGCAGACCGGTCCAGTTGTCGCCGGTCTCGAACCGGTAGGCGGCGTCGAAGGCGCCGCGCTCGGCCTCCGCCTTCGCCACGAGGGAGGCGTGGGTGGGGGCATCGGGCACATCGGCCGGACGGCGGGCGTCCAGCTCGCGGCGCAGCACGGGGACGACCTCGGTGCCCAGCAGCTCGATCTGCTCGAGGACGGTCGTGCGGGGCAGGCCCGCATGGTCGAGCAGGAACAGCTGGCGCTGGTAGTCGCCGACGTGGTCGGCCATCGTCAGATAGCGCTCCACGACCTGCTCCGGGGAGCCGACCACGAGCGGGGTCTGCCGGGTGAAGTCCTCCATCGAGGGGCCGCCGCCGTAGACGGGGGCGTGGTCGAAGTAGGGGCGGAACTCGCGCACCGCGTCCTGGGAGCTCCTGCGCATGAACGCCTGCCCGCCGAGGCCCACGATCGCCTGGTCCGCGCGGCCGTGGCCGTAGTGCTCGAAGCGCTGGCGGTACAGCTGGACCATCTGCTTCGTGTGGGAGATGGGCCAGAAGATGTTGTTGTGGAAGAAGCCGTCGCCGTAGAAGGCGGCCTGCTCGGCGATCTGCGGGGAGCGGATCGAGCCGTGCCACACGAAGGGGGCGACGCCGTCGAGCGGGCGCGGGGTCGAGGTGAACTGCTGCAGCGGGGTGCGGAACTCGCCCTCCCAGTCCACGACGTCCTCGCGCCACAGGCGGTGCAGCAGCTCGTAGTTCTCGACCGCGAGCTCGATGCCCTTGCGGATGTCCTTGCCGAACCACGGGTAGACGGGGCCGGTGTTGCCGCGGCCCATCACGAGGTCCACGCGCCCGCCGGTGAGGTGCTGGAGCATCGCGTAGTCCTCGGCGATCTTCACCGGGTCGTTGGTGGTGATCAGCGTCGTCGCGGTGGACAGGATGATGTCCTGCGTCTTCGCGCCGATGTAGGCGAGGGTCGTGGTGGGGGAGGAGGTCACGAACGGCGGGTTGTGGTGCTCGCCCAGCGCGAACACGTCCAGGCCCACCTGTTCCGCGAGCAGGGCCTCCTCGACCATGAGCTCGAGACGCTCGTGCTCGGTGGGGATCCTCCCGGTGGTCGGATCCGGGGTGATGTCGGCGATGGTGAAGATTCCGAACTGCATGAGGCTCCCTTTCCGGGCGTCGAGGTGGCGACGGGAGGACGCTGGTGCGTCCCGGCTCCGCGATAGTTCAAGATTAAACTAGTTGCGGCGCGTGCGCAAGCGCGGGGCTGTGCGGGGTGGTCCGGGTCGCAGGCTCAGCCCGAGATCTCGTAGCCCGCGGCCGTCCAGGTGTTGCAGTGGGAGAGGTCCCCGCGCGACTCCAGTCCCGTGCGCAGCCAGCGGATCGAGGCTGAGGGCGGGAGCGTGCGCGGCTCCTCCCCGCGGGTCCACGAGCTTTCGTCCAGCAGTCGTGCGCGCAGCGTCGTGGACGGTCGCAGCTCCTCCGGCAGCTGGACGGAGGACGCGGCCGAGACGCACAGCAGCTGCAGGTTGGTGCGCCGATAGGTGTCGCGCAGCTCGGGGTCGGAGTCCTCGTGCGCGGTCTGGAGATGCGTCATGTACAGCACGAGGGAGGACTGCCAGGCCATCGTCCGCGTCATCTGCACGCCGATGTCCCACAGATAGGCCCCCGCGAGATCCGATGCCGGGAGCTCCCCGCCGATCACGGCGCGCGCGAAGCTCCCGGCGCCGACGGGCCAGTACAAGGTCTCGTCGAGGTCGCACATCGTCGGCCGGGTCTGGGTGAACTCCGAGGAGTCGCAGCCGTGGCCCGGCGGCAGCTCCGGCCAGACGAACACGACGACGCGCGGCGTCGCCCACGGCAGGTTCCGGTCGCTCATGGCCGGGGCCCAGCTCCGGGCGTAGCAGTCCACACCGGCCTGCAGGAACGTCTGCAGCTGCTCCGGGGTCGAGTCGACGGCGACCTCCGGGAGGGTGCAGGGGCCGGTGGCCGGGAGCCTCCCCTGGGTCAGCGGATTCGCGGCGAGCACCGTCCGCAGCTCTTCCGGGCTGCGCGTGTTCTCCTCATCGGGGCGGATCACCTCGAAGGCGGCGGCCGCGGACGACGAGGGCGAGGACGCCGTCGTGGACGGAGGCGCGGGAGAGCCCGGCCCGGGCCGCAGGACGAGATAGCCGATCCCGCCCGCGATCACGAGGACCAGCAGCATCACGCAGCCCGCCGCCCCCGCGAGCAGGGGAAGCGCGCGTCGGGCGGAGCGGGTCGGCGAGGTCATCGGCTCAGCGGTCGATGTCCGCCGGGTCCGCCACCCACGTGTTGCAGGCCGACATGTCGCCCTGGCTGTCGATCCCGATCCGGGTCCAGCGCACGGTCGCCGCCGGCGGGACCGAGCGCGGGTCCTCGCCCAGCTCCCAGGTGGACTCGTCCAGCAGGATCTCCTGCAGCGCGGGGGAGGGCCGCGCCCCCTCGGGCAGCTGCATGGCCGTCGCCGCGGAGAGGCAGCGCATCTGCAGGTTGAACCGCCGGTAGCTGTCGCGGAACTCCGGATCCGACTCCTCGAACTCGTCCTGGTAGAAGTTCATGTAGACCGCGATGGAGGACTGCCAGGTCACGGTGTTCATGAGCTGGTAGGACAGATCCATCAGGTATGCCTCGCCCAGCTGCTCCGGTGCGGCGAGCGGTGCGAAGCGCCCGGCGCCCAGCGGCCAGTAGAGGATGTTGTCCAGGTTGCACATGCGCGGCGCATTCTGGCTGAAGGTGCTGGCATCGCAGTCCGAGGACGCCGGGACGTCCGGCCAGGTGAAGACCACCACCGTCGGGGTCTGCCAGGGGAGGTTCTCGGCGGCCAGCACCGGTGCCCAGGTGCCGCCCAGGCAGCCCGTCCCCGCGGTGAGGAAGGCCTGCAGCTCCTCCGCGGAGGGATCCGCCGCGAGCGTCGGCAGGGTGCATTCGCCGATGGGGGGATACGAGCCGCGTGTCAGCGGGCTGCCCGCGAGGATCTCGCGGATCTCCTCGGGGCTGCGCGTGTTCTCGTCGTAGGGAGCCACGGGGGTGAAGGGGACGACCTCGGAGCCGCTCGGGGTGGGCGCCTCGGTCGGAGGGGCCGTCGCTGTCGTCGGGCCGGCCGTGGGGTCGTCGCTGCGCAGGGTGCTGTAGGCGAGATAGCCGAGGCCGCCGAGCACGCCCACGAACAGCAGCAGCACGCATCCGACCGCCACGAGGATCAGCGCCCACGGCCGCTTCCGCTGCGGCGGCGCGGGCGGCCCCGGCGGGGCGTAGGCGTGCGCCTGCGGATCCTGTCCCGGGGCGGGCTGCCACTGCGGTGGCTGCTGCGAGGGGTTCCCCTGCGGTCCCTGCGACATGGCGATTTCCTTGCGTCCGGCCGACGGGTGGTCACCGGAAGGATAACCGGCGGCGCCCGGCCCGGGGGCGGTCGTGGGTCAGCGGGGGGTCCTCAGGAGCTCGCGGTCATAGCCCTCCTGGGCGTCCTCGACCTCGGGGAGGTTCGCGGTCGCCCAGCCGAGCAGGCCGTCGAGGGGGCCGATGAGGCTGCGGCCCAGCGCGGTGAGCTCGTAGACGACCCGGGGCGGGACCTCCGGGTGCACGGTCCGCGTCACGAGGCCGTCGCGCTCGAGCGCGCGCAGGGTCTGGGTGAGCATCTTCTGGCTGACCCCGTCGATCCGCCGACGGATCTCCGAGAAGCGTCGCGGCCCCTCGCGCAGGGTGAGGATCACGAGGACGGTCCAGCGGTCGCCGATCCGGTCCAGGAGTCGACGGGACGGGCATCCGCGCTGGTAGGGGTCGGGTTCGGTGCTGCGCATGAGGGCCTCCGCGAGCGGTGCGAGGTGGTTACCGGAAAGTGCCTGCTTCCCAATGGAGAGCGGGTCTCCTATGGTAACCATTGCGCTGCGAACGCAGCGAGGAACGTCCGGAAAGGCATCTGACATGCGCATCACCATCCTCGGCGGCACCGGCTACGCAGGCTCCGCGATCGTCCGCGAGGCCGCCTCGCGCGGCCACGAGGTCACCTCCCTCAGCCGCTCCGCCGCGGACGCCCCCGTCCCCGGCGTCCGCTATCACCTGGGCTCCGTCCTCGAGGAGGAGGTGCGCGCGGCCGCGATCGACGGCGCCGAGGTCGTCATCTCCGCGATCTCGCCGCGCGGCCCCCTCGCCGGGCGCACCCGCGAGGTCCTCGCCCGGACGGCCGATGCCGTCGCCGCGAGCGGGCAGCGCCTCGGCGTGATCGGCGGGGCGGGGTCCCTGCGGGTCGTCGAGGGCGGTCCGCGCCTGGTCGAGGACCCCGGCTTCCCCGCGGCCTTCCGGGAGGAGGCTCTCGAGATGGGCGGTGTGCTCGAGGACCTCGGTGCGCGCGGGGACGAGCTCGCCTGGTTCTTCGTGAGCCCCGCCGCGGGCTTCGGCGCCCACAGCCCCGGGGAGGCTCGCGGGACCTTCCGGATCGGCGGCGATGTGCTCCTCGTCGACGACGCCGGTGTCTCCGCGCTCTCCGCCCCGGATCTCGCGAGCGCCGTCCTCGATGAGGTCGAGGCGCCCGCGCATACGGGTGCGCGCTTCACCGTCGCCTACTGAACGGCCGTCTGCTGACATCTCCCGCGCGGTCTTCGGTCTTGACCGGATGTCGAACATGTGTTCGACTAGCCGCATGCGGTGGAGCGGACAGACCCTCGAGGGAGACAGCGTCCAGGAGCGCACCCGTGCCCTGGTGGGCATGGCCGGGCTCGTGCGCAGCGTCCGCACGCCGGAGTTCCAGGACGTCACCTTCCATGAGGTCCTCGCGAAGTCCGCGCTGAACCGGGTGCCCGCCGCGAGCTCGATGCCCTTCAGCTGGACCGTCAATCCCTACCGCGGCTGCTCCCATGCCTGCGTGTACTGCTTCGCCCGCAGCACCCACCGCTATCTCGACTTCGACGCCGGCGCGGACTTCGACCAGCAGGTCGTCGTCAAGGTCAACGTCGCGGAGGTGCTGCGGACGGAGCTCGGCCGCCGGTCCTGGACGCGCGAGGAGGTGGCGCTGGGCACCAATACGGACCCGTACCAGCGCGCGGAGGGCCGGTACCGGCTCATGCCGGGGATCATCTCCGCCCTCGCGGACTCCGGGACGCCGCTGTCGATCCTCACCAAGGGCACCCTGCTGCGTCGCGACCTCCCCCAGCTCGAGCAGGCGGCAGGGCGGGTCCCCGTGGACCTGTCGATGTCCATCGCGATCTTCGACGAAGCGCTGCAGAAAGCGGTCGAGCCCGGGACGCCGAGCACGGCCGCCCGCCTGGCGACCGTGCGTGCCGCGGCCGATGCCGGCTTCGCCGTCACCGTCTTCCTCATGCCGATCCTGCCCTGGCTCACCGACTCCGACGCCCAGCTCGACGCGGCGCTCTCCCGGATCGCCGAGGCCGGCGCCGCGCACGTCGTCCACGGTGCGCTGCATCTGCGACCCGGGGCCAAGGAATGGTTCCTCGCCTGGGTCGAGCGGGAGCACCCGCACCTGGCCGCCGGGTATCGACGCTTCTACGCGCACGCCTCCTATGCCCCGGCGGGATACCGACGCGACCTGGGCAGACGTGTGGCGGCGCTCCTTCCCCGCCACGCACTGCGCAGCACCGAGGACGTCGACCAGCCGGAGCATCGGGCGCGCGCCCGCACCCGCGCCCTCGCCCCCGCCGCGCAGGAGCTCAGCGGGCAGGGCGCCCTCTTCTGATCCTCGCTACCCTGGGATCATGAGCAGCCCCCGGGGGCGCGGTCGGCCGCGCGGAGGAACCGACTCGCGGGCCCGCATCCTCGCCGCCGCGACCGAGGAGTTCGGCGAGCACGGGTACGACCGCGCCACCATCCGGGCGATCGCCGCGCGCGCCGGGGTGGATCCTGCGCTCGTCCACCACTACTTCGGGGCCAAGGCGGACCTGTTCGCGGAGTCGATCGGCGTGCCCCTGCGCCCCGACCTCGACGTCCCGCGCATCCTCGAGGGGCCCCGCGAGGAGGTGGGGGAGCGGATCGTCCGCTACGTGCTGGGGCGTCTCGAGCAGCCCGATGTCCGCCGCCGCACCGTCACCGTCCTCCGGGCGGCCCTCGGCGCCGGGCCGATGGCGCAGCCGCTCATCGGCTTCCTCTCGCGCGAGCTCATCGCCAAGGTCGCCGGGGCGACCGGAGCGGAGGACGGCCCGCTGCGCGCGAACCTCGTGGCCTCGCAGGTCGTCGGCATGGTGATCGCCCGATACGTCGTCCGCCTCGAGCCGCTCGCGAGCGCGAGCGTCGACGAGGTCGCGGCGCTGATCGGCCCCACGCTCCAGCGCTACCTCTACGGCTGACGCCGGAGGGCGGCGAGAGGCGGCCCGTTGCGGCTGCCCGGGGGTGGCGAGGCAGAACGGGTCGGGTCGATCGCAGCTGCCCGGGGGTGAGGCAGAAGGGGTGGGGGTCTGCATCGGCTGCCCGGGGATGAGCCAGAACCTTGTTGCCTGTGCTCCAACGACGGTCAGGCGCTCGGTCGCGAGGGGCCAGTGCCTCAGCCAGGGGCAGCGGGCGGGGTCGGTTCTGTCCGTGTGGCGCGATGGCGGCTCGCGGTTCCCCCGCGGCGGCGCGTCGCCTCGGCCGGCTCTCATCGGCGTCCGGCACCAGGCCGGGCCATCGGGGGTCTTGACGCGTGCGGCCCCGAGGCGCAGTATTCAACGCATGATGAATATCAGGAGTGCGGATCCTTCCCGGACGGCGCCCCGCCCGGCGGTGCACGTGCGCGGGCTGCGGGTCGTCCGCGGCGGCAGGACGGTGCTCGGCGGCCTCGACCTGGACATCGCCCGCGGTCGGATCACCGGACTGCTGGGGCCCTCGGGCGGCGGGAAGACGACGCTGCTGCGCGCGATCGTCGGCGTGCAGAGGACGGCCGGCGGAAGCGTCGAGGTGCTCGGCGCCCCGGCGGGATCGACGGCGCTGCGCCGCCGCGTCGCCTACGGCACCCAGGGCGCGGCAGTCTACGAGGACCTCACGGTGCGGCAGAACCTCGCGTACTTCGCCGCCGTCCTCGGAGTGCGACGCACCGAGGTCGACCGGGTGCTGGACGTCGTGGGCCTGCGCCGGCACGCGTCCGTCCCGGTGGGAACGCTCAGCGGCGGGCAGGCCGGACGTGTGTCCCTCGGGGCGGCCCTGTTGGGGGAGCCCGAGCTGGTCGTCCTCGACGAGCCGACCGTGGGCCTGGACCCCGTCCTGCGCGCCGAGCTGTGGGGGACGTTCGCGCGGATCGCCGCCGACGGGACGACCCTGCTGGTCTCGAGCCACGTCATGGACGAGGCGCGGCGCTGCGACCGGCTGCTCCTGCTGCGTGAGGGACGGCTGCTCGCGGACACCACGCCTGCCGAGCTCCTGGCGCGGACCGGGACGGATGATGCCGAGGACGCGTTCCTCGCCCTCATCGCACAGGCCGACCGCGAGGAGGAGATCGCGTGAGCGCGCGCCGGCTCCTCGCGACAGCGGCCCGGGTCCTCGCGCAGCTGCGGCACGACCCGCGATCCATCGCCCTCATGCTCGTGGCCCCCAGCCTGCTGGTGGGCCTGTTCGCCTGGCTGTTCAGCGACCAGGACGGCGTCTTCGACCGCTTCGGGGGCCCGATCCTCGCGCTGTTCCCCTTCATCGTCATGTTCCTCATCACCTCGGTCACGACGCTGCGCGAACGCCGTTCCGGGACGCTCGAGCGTCTCATGACCACGCCGGTGGGGAAGGCGGACCTGCTGCTGGGCTATGCCCTGGCCTTCGGGCTCATGGCCGCGCTCCAGGCCGCGATCACCGTCGCCTTCGCCGTGCTCGTCTGTGACCTCGATGTGGACGGGCCGCTGTGGCAGCTGGGGATGGTCGCCGTCCTCGACGCGCTCGGGGGGACCGCCCTGGGCCTGCTCGCGAGCGCCTTCGCCCGCACCGAGTTCCAGGCCGTCCAGTTCATGCCGCTGCTGGTCTTCCCACAGATCATCCTGGGCGGCCTGTTCATCCCGCGCGCGGACATGCCCCGGGTGCTCGAGGCGGCCTCCGCGTGGTTCCCCCTCAGCTACGCCGTCGACGCGGTGCGCGCCGTCGCGGACGGCCAGGACGGGTGGGACCTGTGGCGGCCCGTCCTGCTGATCGCCGCATTCGCCACGGCCTTCCTGATCCTGGCCCCGCTCACGCTGCGCAGGAGGACTCCGTAGGGGAGGGGACGGGCGAGGCGTCCGGAGCGCGGAGGCGGCGGAACGCGGCGCCGACCCGCGGCCTCGGGGCGGATCGCCGCTGCGCGTCCGGCCCGAGGCTGCGGTCGATCGGGGGAGCCGAGACGCCGAAGGGCCCCCGACCTGCAGGTCAGGGGCCCTTCGTTTGGCGGAGGATGGGGGATTTGAACCCCCGAGGGCGTGAACCCAACACGCGTTCCAGGCGTGCGCCATAGGCCGCTAGGCGAATCCTCCAATGCTCAAGGAGCGCTCATGAGAATACCGGAGAACGTCAGGTGCCGCGACCTGGGGCCGGGCCAGGCGGGCGTACATCACATCGGAACCTGTGCTGCCGCCGGGCCCCGCACGCATCTCGTCGGCGCAGCCCGGCGGCGCAGCTCAGTCCTGCTCCTCCGGGTGCCGCACGAGATTGACGACGGCGGCGACCAGACCTCCCCACACGGTGGTGATCGCGACGAGCATCATGACGATGGCGGATGCGGACATGTGTCCTCCTTGGGGCAGGGCGCTCAGGAGCGCAGGGCGTGCGGGGTGCCGGGGGTGACCTGCGCGGACGGCTCGGCGTCCAGTCCGCGGCCGGGCAGCGCCTCCGGGGCGACCTCGTCGCCGTCGGAGTCCAGCTGATCGAGGTTCGAGCGGCGCGGCCACGGCAGCAGCGAGAGCACGATGCCCCCGCCCAGCAGCCCCATCGCCATGAGCCAGCCGAAGACGAGGATGAACCACGCCGGGTACTCCGAGTACGTCGTCTCGGCGGTGAGCAGGCCGATCGTGGTCAGGGTGAGGGAGACGCCCAGCACGAGAGGCGCGATGAGGCCCACGCACACGTACCACCAGCGCCCCACGGGGAAGCTGCCCTTGGCGCTCAGGTGATCGCGCAGGGTGGGCAGGCCGCGGGCGACGTAGGTCACCGCGATCGTCGACACGAGCGCGGCCGCGACGATGCCGTACTGGTTGGCCCAGTTGTCCAGCGTGTCCAGCAGCCCGAGCCCCATCGTGGTGGGGAACAGGATGGTGGAGATCAGCGCCAGCGGGACGCCGACGCCGAGGGTGGCCTGGACGCGGGCGAGGCCGAACTTGTCCTGGAAGGCGGCGACGACCACCTCGACGATGGAGATCAGCGAGGTGAAGCCCGCCAGCACCAGCGAGCCGAAGAACAGCACGCCGATCAGCGCACCCCCGGGCGCCTCGCCGATGATCGCCGGGAAGGCGATGAAGGCGAGGCCGATGCCGGAGGAGACGACCTCCCCGACCTCGACGCCCTGCGCCTGCGCCATGAAGCCGAGCGCGGAGAACACGCCGATGCCGGCGAGGATCTCGAAGGCGGAGTTGGAGAAGCCGACGACCAGGCCGGAGCCGGTGAGGTCCGTCTTCTTCTTCAGGTACGAGGCATAGGTGAGCATGATGCCGAAGGCCACCGAGAGGGAGAAGAAGATCTGCCCGTAGGCCGCGACCCATACCGCGGGATTCAGCAGCGCGCCCCAGTTCGGGCGGAAGAAGGCGTCCAGACCCGTGAAGGCGCCGGGCAGCATCATCGCCCTGATCACGAGGATCACGAACATGACCACGAGCAGGGGGATGAAGATCATCGAGGTGCGGGCTACTCCGTTCTGCACGCCGAGCGTCATCACCACGAGGGTCGCGACCCACACCAGGGCGACGGTCGCGAGCACCGGGCCGACGTAGTCGAAGGAGACGGTCAGGTCCGCCCCGCCGAGCGCCTGCGTGAAGGTGCCGAAGAAGGCCTCCGGGTCATCGCCCCAGCGCGTGTCCACGGAGAAGACCATGTAGTTCAGCGCCCACGCGATGATGAGCGCGTAGTAGATCGCGATGATGACGCAGATGAGCACCTGCCACCAGCCGATGAACTCGGCCCAGCGGCGGAAGCGCCGCCACGCCAGCGGCGCCGAGCCGCGCCACCGGTGCCCGATCGCGTAGTCGAGGAAGAGCAGCGGGATGCCGGCGGTGAGCAGGGCGACGAGGTACGGGAGGATGAACGCGCCGCCGCCGTTCTCGTAGGCGACCGCGGGGAAGCGCCAGATGTTGCCGAGGCCGACGGCCGAGCCGATGGCGGCGAAGATGAAGGCGGAGCGGCCGGAGAAGGCGCCGCGGTCGGCGCTCTTCTTCCCGCTCTCCGCGACGGGGGAGCTCTCGCTCATGGGGAGGTCCTTCCAGGGATGACGTCAGCGGCGACCCAGGAGGATCGCAGGTCCCAGGATTATTGCCCGAGATGGCGGATCGTTCACCCATCGGACACATGATGGTCCGCATGCTGGTCCCGGCCCGGGCTTCGGGGCGCTACGCTCGGGCCCATGCCCGCTGACGACGCCGTTCCCGCGCACTCCCCGATCTCGACCGCCTACCTCGACGAGCTCGCCGCCGCCACCGCCCTCGCCGAGCGCACCGCCCGGCATCCCGGCTCCGCCTTCGACGGCGCCCCCGCCGATCTCCGACAGCGCCTCGAGCAGCACGTCGAGGCCGGCCAGGCGCAGATGGTCGAGCTGCTCCAGGACCTCGCCGCCCACCCGGAGACCGCCTTCGAGGAGCACCGCTCCTCCCGGGCGATCGTCGACGCCATCGCCTCCCGCGGGCTGCCCGCCGAGCTCGGGGTCCACGGCCTGGACACGGCGGTGCGGGCCGAGCTGACCGGTCCCGCGCCGGGGCCGACGATCGCGATCCTGGCCGAGTACGACGCCCTCCCCGTGGTGGGCCACGGCTGCGGGCACAACGTCATCGCCGCGATGGGGCTCGGCGCCTACCTCGCCCTGGCCGAGCTCGCCCGCGAGGACCCCGCCGCCGTCCCCGGGCGCGTCGTGCTGCTGGGCACTCCCGCGGAGGAGGGGCACAGCGGCAAGGAGCACATGGCCCGCCGCGGCGCCTTCGACGGCATCGACGCCGCGGTCATGGCCCACCCCTACGGGCATGACCTCGCCGACCAGGCCTGGCTGGGGCGGCGCACCCTCACCGTCGAGTACCACGGCCACACCGCGCACGCCTCCGCACAGCCGTTCATGGGCCGCAACGCCCTCGACGCGGCGAACCTGCTCTACCAGGGCATCGGCCTGCTGCGGCAGCAGACGCCGCCCTCGGATCGGATCCATGCCGTGATCCGCGAGGGCGGGGACCGGCCCAGCGTCATCCCGGACCTGGCACGACTGGACCTGTACGTCCGGTCCCTCGCGCCCGCGACCCTGCGCGACCTGTCCCGGCGCGTCGAGGACGCGGCCCGCGGCGCCGCCCTCATGACCGGCTGCGGGGTGCGCGTGCTGTGGGACGAGCAGCCGCCGTCGCTCCCGGTGCGCACCAACGAGGCGCTCACGGGACGCTGGGTGGAGGCGCAGCGCCGTCGCGGCCGCGACCCCCTGCCGCGGGGCGTGGTCTCCGAGACGCTCGCGGCCTCGACCGATTTCGGCAACGTGTCCTTCCGCCTCCCCGGGATCCACCCGGTGATCAGGATCGCCCCGGGCGATGTCGCCCTGCACACCCGCGAGTTCGCCCGGCACGCCGTCTCCGATGCCGCGGCGGCGGCCGCCGCCGACGGCGCCTACGGGCTCGCCGCCGCCGTCCTGGACGCCCTGCACGACCGCGCTCTGATGGACGCGGTCACGGCGGAGTTCGAGGCCGCGGGCGGAGCGATCGACGTCCCCTCCTACTTCGACTGAGGAGATCCCGATGCCCTCCGCCCCGACCTCCCCTGCCCCCGCCGGACGCCTCCGCGGCGCCGGCGACCGCCTCCTGACCGGCATCGAGAGGGCCGGCAACCGGCTGCCCGAGCCGTTCATGCTCTTCCTCATCCTGTTCCTGATCACCGGCGCGGTCTCGACGATCATGCAGATGCGCGGCGTCGTCGTCGAGGTGCCCGGCGCCGAGGAGCCCACCGTGGTGAAGGGCCTGTTCACCGGCGAGGGGCTGACCTGGCTCACCACGAGCCTCGGCGAGAACTACATGGGCTTCCCGCCGCTCATCACCGTCATGCCCATCCTCCTGGGCATCGGCATCGCACAGCACTCGGGCCTGCTGGCCGCCGGGATCCGCAAGCTGTTCGGCTCCTCGCCCGCGGCGCTGCTGCCCTACGTCGTCGGCGTCGTCGGCGTGATCTCCTCGATCATGGCGGACTCCGCCTTCGTGGTCGTGCCGCCGCTGGCCGCCCTCGTGTTCAAGGCCGCCGGACGCCATCCGGTCGCCGGTCTCCTGGGAGGCTTCGCGGCGGCCGGGGCCGGGTACTCCACGAACATCGTCCCCACGAGCCTGGACGCCCTCTTCGCGGGGATCACGACGTCCGTCGTGGAGACCTTCCCCGGGCTCGGCGCGACCGCGGTCAACCCGGTCTCGAACTGGTTCTTCAACATCGCCTCCTCCCTCGTGCTGGGCGTCCTGGCCGGGGTGATCATCGACCGCGTCATCGAGCCCCGGCTCCTGCGCCAGGGAGTGCCCCGCGACGAGGTCCCGCTCGAGGGCGAGCAGGACACCGGCTCCTCGGTCGAGCAGATGCGCGCGAAGCTCAGCCCGGCCGAGAACCGGGGCCTGCTCGCCGCGGTCGGCGCAGGTGTCCTGCTCACCGCGATCGTGCTCGTCGCCGCGCTCCTGCCCGACTCGCCGTGGCGCAACGAGGACGGCGGGTTCCTGCCGAAGTCGCCGCTGCTCAGCTCGATCGTCTTCCTCGTCTTCGCCTACTTCGTCGTCCTCGGCGCGGTGTACGGCGCGGTCGTCGGCACGCTCCGCTCGACCCGGGACGCCGTCGCCATGATGACCGCGGCGATCACGGAGATGCTGCCGTTCCTCGTGCTCGCCTTCGTCCTCGGCAACTTCATCGCCCTGTTCAACTGGTCCGGCATCGGCTCCTGGATCGCGGTCACCGGCGCGGCCGGGCTGGAGGCCATCGGCCTCACCGGGTTCGGGGCCGTGCTCGGATTCATCCTGCTGGCGAGCGTCCTGAACCTCTTCATCATCTCCGGCTCGGGGATGTGGACGATCATGGCCGCCGTCTTCGTCCCCATGTTCGCGCTGCTCGGCTACGAGCCGGCCTTCACCCAGGCCGCCTTCCGCGTCGGCGACTCCGCCACGCAGGTCATCACGCCCATGAACCCGTACATGGTCGTGCTGCTGGGCATGCTGCGCCGCTACGAGCCGGAGGCGGGGCTCGGCACCCTGTTCGCGCGGATGCTCCCCTTCGTGGTCCCGTTCTGGCTGGTGTGGACGGCGATCCTCGCCGTGTTCTTCTTCGCCGATCTCCCGCTGGGCCCGGGCAACGGGATCCGGCTGGGCTGAGGGCATGTCCCGCGTCCATCTGCCCCCGGTCCTGCGGGGCCTGGTCATCCTGGTGCTGCTCCAGCTGGCGGGGCTGACCGCCGCGGAGCTGCTGGATCTCCCCGTCCCGGGGGTGGTCCTGGGTCTCGTGCTGCTGGTGGTCCTCGGCCTGGTGCCCGCGACCCGGCCGCTGCTGCGCCTGGCCGAGCCCGCGGCCGCGCCGCTGCTGGCGCACCTCCAGCTGCTGTTCGTGCCGCCCGGAGTGGGCATCCTGCTCGAGCTGCAGCACCTGGCGCAGAACGCGCTGCCGCTCGCGCTCGCCGTCGGCGGCTCCTTCGCCCTCACCCTCGTGGTGGTGGGGCACCTGCTGCAGGCGCTGCTGCGGCGGCAGGACGCGCGGCGGCAGGCCGATGCCGCATGAGCACGATCATCCACCTGCCCGTGTTCGGCCTCGCCCTGACCCTGTCCTCCTATCTGCTCGCCCTGGCGGTGTACGAACGGCTGGGGCGCCCCGGACTGCTGTCCCCGGTTCTCGTGACCGTCGTCCTGGTGGCGACGGTCCTGCAGGTCACGGGCCTGTCGTACGCCGAGTACCTCGAGCAGGTCGCGATCCTGACCCTGCTGCTGGGCCCGGCCACGGTGGCGCTCGCCCTGCCCCTGCTCCGGAGCGGTCGGGCGCTCGCCGCGTCGATCCCCGCGGTCGCCCTCTCCCTCGCCGTCGGCGGCGCCGTGAGCATCGCCGTCACCGTGCTCGCGCTGAGGCTGCTGGGAGCCGACGACGCCGTCCTGCTCTCCGCGCTGCCGCGCTCGGTCACCTCCCCGGTGGGGCTGTCGATCGCGGAGGTGCTGGGCGCCTCCGTGCCGCTCGCGGTGATCCTGACCCTCATCTCGGGGACCCTCGGCGCGGTCCTCGGCCCCGAGCTGCTGAGCCTCGTCGGGGTCCGGGACCCGCGCGCCCGCGGCTTCGCGATAGGGATGACCTCGCACGGGATCGGCACCTCCCGTGCGCTCGCGCAGTCCGAGGTCGCCGGCGGCTGGTCCAGCGCCGCCATGGTCCTGAACGCGCTGCTCATGACGGTCGTGCTGCCGCTCCTCGCGGCGGCGCTCCTGCGCTGACCGGGGGAGGGGGGTCCCCCGTGCGGGGGAGCCGCGGCTCCCGCCGCCGCGGAAGGCTCGGGACATGGCTCCTGAGAAGAATCCCCACCTCGTCCCTCTCCTGCGCGCGGCGGTCGCCGCTGCGCTCCTCGGCACCGCCGCCGCGCTCGCGTGGCTGCTCCTGCCGTCGGCCTCGCCGCTGCACGCGGCATCCCGCCCTCCGCTGGCGGACCTCCTCGGCGCTGCGCCGATGCACGCGGTGCAGCTCCTCTCGGCTCTGCTGGCCGGGGCGGCCGCGCTCCGGGCGCTCTCGCTCCTGCGCAGGGGCGGCCCGCCGCCGCGCCGTCTGCTGCTGGGCGCGGCCGGCATCCAGCTCCTCGTCCCGGGCCTCGCCTTCGGCTCCATGGCGACCCTCTCGCACGCGGGCTACATGGTCGCCTTCGTCGTCCCCGTGATCGTGCTGACGGCGGCCGCGGCCCTGATCCATCGCGGCGGGGCGGCCCGCTGGGCGGTCGGGATGCCCCTGATGGCCGCGATCCTGATCGGTGTGCTGGCAGGTCGTGAGGTGCTCGCGCATCTTCTCGGCTATCTGCTGCCCGCCCTGCTCGAGGAGGTCGTGCCGCTGGCCTCGACGGCGCTGTTCGTGGGCACCGGGGCGATCTGGGCCGGCATCGCGCTGCGTGCCCTCCACGGCGCCCCGACCATGGATCGCATCGCTGGGGCGCTGCGCCGCCACCGCCGGGCGTGGACGATCCTGGCCGCCTGCGGGCCGATGCCCTACGCCCTCACGCGCCTGACCTGGCTGACCCCGTGGCCTCTGTTCGGCGGGGAGATGGCCTCGGCCGATCCCGCCACCCGGGTATGGGGTCTCGCCCTCTCCGGCGGATGCTGGCTGGGAGCGCTGCTGACCGTGGGCCTGATCCGTCCCTGGGGCGAGACCTTCCCCCGATGGTTCCCGGTGGTGGGTGGGCGCAGCGTTCCCGTGGCGCTCGCCGCGGTCCCGGGGTTCGCGGTCGCTGCGCTGCTGTGCTTCGCGGCCGTGCCGGTGGTGCTGTCCGGGGCGGGCCTCGGCCCGGTGCTCGGCTTCGGCTTCGCGCTGATCTTCCCGTGCTGGATCTGGGGGCCGTCGCTCGCCCTCGCGGTCGCCGGGTACGTGGCGCACCGCCGCGCCGCATCGGCCGGGTCTCGCCCCGTGCCGGTCGCATCGGCGAGGATGGCGGGGTGAACCGTGGGATGAGAGGCGGCCGGCAGGGAGGCCGGGTGGCGTGGCTGATGGCCGGCGCGGCCATCTGCACCGCCGTCGCCCTCCTGATCGCGCTGTTCATCCCGCCGGAGCTCCGGGTGCGCGGACTCGTGCCGCTCGTGCTCGGCAGCGCGCTGCTCGGCGGGCTGCTGGGTCTCGTGCCCGGCGTGCGGGAGATCGAGGTCTCCGCGGCGCGCACCATGCTCGGCGTCGAGGAGGATCTCGTCGTCCCCTCCCGCCCGCGCGCCGCCCACCGCGCGGGCGGCATCGCCTTCGTGCAGCTGCACCTGCTGTCCGGGGCGATCCTCGCCGCGGGGCTGACGATGGCCCTGCCCGCGAGCGTCCTGGTGATCGCGGAGCTGCTGCGCGGGGGGCCGGGCGCGATCGTGCCGATCCCCTCCGGCGCTCCCGGCCGGACCGCGCTCGGGATCGCCGCGGTGCTCCTCGCCGTCGGGGCCCTCGGCATCTGGTGGCCTCTCGGGGTGCTCGCGGCCCGACTCGCCCCGCTGCTGCTGGGCCCCACCGCGCAGGACCGCCTGGCGCTGGCCCTCCGCCGCAGCGCGCAGGAGGCCGCCCGCACCCGCATCGCCCGGGACCTCCACGACGGCATCGGCCACGCGCTCACCGTCGTCTCCCTCCAGGCCGCCGCGGGCCGGCACGTCATCGCGAAGGACCCCGCCTCCGCCGAGGAGGCCCTGGCCCGCATCGAGGACACCGCCCGCGGAGCCCTCGAGGAGCTCGACGGCATGCTCGCGGCGCTGCGGGAGGATGCCCCCGCCGGTCCCGTGGGCCCGCCCGCGCAGCACCGGCGCCGTCTCGAGGCGGTGCTGGCCGAGCACCGCCGCACCGGCATGGACCTGAGGGCCCGGGTCGAGGTCCCTGCCGATCTCCCGGCCGTGCAGGGCGAGCAGCTGGTGCGGATCCTCGCCGAGCTGCTCGTCAACGCCCGTCGCCACGGCGGTCCCGGCCCCGTGGAGCTGAGCCTGGGCCCGGTCGGGGCCGAGCTGCATCTCGTGGTCACCAACCCCCTCGCTCCCGCGACGGAGGGGAGTCCGGCCGATGCGGATCCGGCGCCCCGTCGCGGGGGCCGGGGGCTGCCGGGGCTGGCCGAGCGGCTCGCCCTGTTCGGCGGCGACCTCGAGGCCGGGGCCGAAGCCGGCCGCTGGAGAGTCCGCGCTCGTCTCCCGATCCTCCAGGAGGGCCCATGACCATCATCCGCGTGCTGCTCGCCGACGACGAGCCGCTGGTGCGCCAGGGGCTGCGCATGATCCTCGACTCCGAGAACGGCATCGAGGTGGTCGGCGAGGCGGCCGACGGCGCCGAGGCCCTGACCCTCGCCCGCCGCGAGCGGCCCGACGTCATCTGCATGGACGTGCGCATGCCCGGGGTCGACGGGATCCGCGCGACGGAGCTGGCGCTGCGCCTGCCGCACCGGCCGCGGATCCTGGTGGTGACCACCTTCGAGCACGACCGGTACGTGCAGGACGCGCTCGCCGCCGGCGCTGCGGGATTCCTGCTCAAGCGCGCCCGCGCGGAGGAGATCGTGCAGGCGGTGCGCACCGTCGCGGGCGGGGACAGCCTGCTGCTGCCCGAGCATGCGCGGTCCCTGCTGCGGCCCCGCCCGCGCGGGCCCCGCCCCGGAGGCCCCGAGCTCACCACCCGCGAGAGGGAGGTCCTCGCCCTGCTCGCCGAGGGCTTCAGCAATGCGGAGATCGCCGACCGGCTGCAGCTGGGCGTGGAGACGATCCGCACCCACGTCGCGGCGATCCTGCGCAAGCTCGGCGCCCGCGATCGCACGCAGGCCGCCGTCATCGCCTACCGATGCGGGCTCGTGGAGCCCTGACCGGGCGGCGCGGGCGATCCGGGAGCTCTCCCCGCCCCGAGCAGGCGCTCCCGCGCCGCGCGGCCGCGCGCGGAGACCGGCACGGTGCCGACGGCGCGGGCCAGGCCCACCGCGGCCCCGCCCACGTACACCGACTCGATCCCGGAGGCAGGGACGAGGTGGGTCTCGTGCCAGATGCCGACCGCCCCGGGATGCGCGCGAGCCGCGGCGTTGAACCGCTTCCACGCCGGCAGGTGCACGCGATGCGGGTCCCGGGCATAGGCGTACAGATGGTCCGCACTGCGCCAGTACTGCATGACCCACGGTCCGTCCTTCCCGATCAGCATCTCGGCGTGCAGGAAGCCCAGGTCCTCGGTCTCCCCGCGGGCGGCGGCGTCCCGGTTGCGGACCAGCTCGGAGATCATCGGGGGCATCGCCAGCAGCACGGGTGCCCAGAGGTCGGGCCGGTGCCGGGCGCGGATCGTCATGCCGATGTGGAAGACGACGAGGTCGTCGGTCGGCGCGTGGGTGAGCGTCGGCGGGCGCTGCGGGAGAGGGGCCGGTGCGCGCCCCGGGCCGCGGGATGCGTGCCGGCTGCGGAACGGGAACGGGAGGCGGGAGGTCCTGCGGGGCATGGCGTGCTCCTGGGGTGCGCATACTGGAAAGCACTGCTTTCCAAGTGTGGGGCCGGCGGGCTGGTGGCGTCAAGGTCCCTGGGGCCGGCGTCCCCGCGGATCCGCGCCTCGGAGATGGCAGGATCGGACTGCGTCGTCATCCCGGTCCGTGCGGCGCGCGATCATCCGGATGTCCGCGAGATCCAGGAGGAGCCCCGATGAAGATCTCCGAGCTGTCCTCGGCCTCGGCCGTCAGCGTGGGGACGATCAAGTACTACCTGCGTGAGGGGCTGCTGCCGGCGGGGGAGCGGACCTCCCGCACCACGGCCGAGTACGGCGAGGAGCATCTGGGGCGGCTGCGTCTCATCCGCGCCCTGCTCGAGGAGGGCGGGCTCGGCATCGACGGCGTGCGTCGGGTGGTGGCGGCCCTGGACGTGCCCGATCCGGCGCGCCTGGACCTCATGGCGACCTCGCAGGACGCTCTGGTCGCCGGGGTCGGCCGAGAGCTCCCCGACGACACCCGCGCCCGGGCCTGGCTGGTCCGCCGGGGGTGGCCGATCCTGCCGGAGGACGATCCGCTGCCGGGACGGCTCGAGGCGGCGTGGTCCGCCTGCGAGCGTGCGGGGATCGACATCGACGGCTCCGTGATGGACCGCTATGCCGATGCGGTCGAGCAGGTCGCGCGGGTCGACGTCGCCTCGGTGCCGGTCCGGGACCCTGCCGCCGCGGTGCACCGGGTCGTGGTCGGCACCGTGATGATCGACCCCGTGCTCTCCGCGCTGCGGCTGCTCGCCCAGCGCAAGGTCGCCTGGCTCGAGGCGGGCGGCGATGCGCGGCCGATGGGGCAGGGCTGATCGGTCGCGCTCCGGATGGTCGTGCCCATGCTGGCGCGATGGACTTTACAACGTTTACCATGAGATGCCGACGCGCCGTCGGCGACTCCTGACCCCGCTCCCCGGAGGCCCCCATGCCCGATGTCCCCGCAGCCCTCCCGAACCCGCTCGTGCTCCAGCGGGCCGATCCCTGCGTGCTCCGCCACGGCGAGGAGTACCTCTTCACCGCCTCGCATCCGCAGTACGACCGGATCATCCTGCGTCGCGCCGAGCGCCTCGAGGACCTGCAGGCCGCCGTCGAGCATGTCATCTGGACCAAGCCCGCGGACGGTCCGCTCTCCCATCTCATCTGGGCCCCGGAGATCCACCGCGTGGCCGGCGCCTGGTACATCTACGTCGCCGCCGCCCCGGACGGCGAGGTCTCCGCCGACGCCCCCGGCATGGCGCAGACCTTCAACCACCGCATGTACGTCCTCGAGAACACCGCTGAGGACCCGGTGGCAGGGGAGTGGGTCCTGCGCGGGCAGGTCGACAGCGGCTGGGAGTCCTTCGCCCTGGACGCGACCACCTTCGTCCGGGACGGCCAGCAGTACTACGTGTGGGCGCAGCAGCGCGAGGGCGTTCCGGGGAACTCGAACCTGTACATCGCGCCGATGTCGGATCCGTGGACGCTCTCCGGCCCCGCGGTCGAGCTCACCCGCCCCGAGCTCGCCTGGGAGCAGGACGGATTCTGGGTCAACGAGGGGCCCGCCGTGCTGCAGCACGGGGACACCGTCTACCTCACCTACTCCGCCGCGGCGACCGGGCCGCAGTATGCGATGGGTCTGCTCACCGCTCCGGCCGATGCCGACCTCCTGGACCCCGCCTCCTGGACCAAGAGCCCCGAGCCCGTCTTCACCTCCGATCCCTCGGTGGACCGCTACGGCCCCGGCCACAACTCCTTCACCACCACGAAGACCGGCGAGCCCGTGCTCGTGTACCACGCCCGCACCTACACGGAGATCATCGGCGACCCGCTGCTGGACCCCAACCGCCACGCCTGCGCCCAGGTCCTCCGCTTCGACGCGTCCGGCGCGCCGATCTGGGGCACGCCCCTGCCCGCGACGCGGCCCTCCCCGACCTCCACGGCGATCCTGGACCCCGCCGGGACCGCCCCCGCCGTAGTGTGAGCCGCATGGAATTCCGTCACCTGGGCCGCAGCGGCCTCAAGATCAGCGAGATCATCTACGGCAACTGGCTCACCCACGCCTCGCAGGTCGAGGACGAGCGTGCGAGGGCCTGCGTGCGCGCCGCCCTCGACGCCGGCATCACCACCTTCGACACCGCCGACACCTACGCCAACACCGCCGCCGAGGTCGTGCTCGGCGAGGCGCTGAAGGGCGAGCGCCGCGCCGGGCTCGAGATCCTCACCAAGGTGTACTTCCCGACCGGCCCCAAGGGCCACAACGACACCGGCCTGTCCCGCAAGCACATCCGCGAGTCGATCGACGGGTCCCTGCGCCGCCTGCAGACCGACTACGTCGACCTCTACCAGGCGCACCGGTACGACTATGCGACGCCGCTGGAGGAGACCATGCAGGCCTTCGCGGACGTGGTCCGCCAGGGCAAGGCCCTGTACATCGGCGTCAGCGAGTGGAACGCCGACCAGATCCGGGCCGGTCATCAGCTGGCCCGTGAGCTGGGCATCCAGCTCGTCTCGAACCAGCCGCAGTACTCGATGCTGTGGCGCGTGATCGAGGAGCGGGTCGTGCCGACCTCCCGTGAGCTGGGCGTCTCCCAGATCGTCTGGTCGCCGATCGCCCAGGGCATCCTCACCGGCAAGTACCTGCCCGGCCACGAGGCGCCGGAGGGCTCCCGCGCCCGGGACGAGAAGGGCGGCGCCGACATGATCAGGCGCTTCCTGGAGGACCGCACGCTCGCCGCCGTCCAGGAGCTGCGCCCCATCGCGGAGGACCTGGGCCTCAGCCTCGCCCAGCTCGCCGTCGCCTGGGTGCTGTCGAACGACAACGTCGCGGGCGCGATCATCGGCGCCTCCCGTCCCGAGCAGGTCACCGAGAACGTGAAGGCCTCCGGGGTGAGGCTCTCCGCGGACGTGAGGGCCCGCATCGACGAGGTCCTCGGCGATCTGCCGGAGACCGACGCCGCCAAGACGCTCTCCCCGGCGCAGCGCCTGTCCTGAGGCCCGACAGGAGCGGCCCGTCCACCCCGCGCGCGGGGCGGACGGGCCGCTGTCGATCCCGAGGGGCGGTCAGTCCTTCGCGGAGCTCGCGAGGTCCTCGTCGGGGCGGCCCTGCTGGACGAGGCCGTCGGCGCGCCTCTCCCAGAACTCGGCGTTGCGGATGCCGAGCGTGCGCGGATCGAACTGCGGGTCCAGGCCCTGCTTCTTCTGCGTCTGGTAGTCCTTGAAGGCCTTCAGCGCAGGGACCTGCAGGATGATGATCGCGACCACGTTGAGCCAGGCCATCGTGCCCACGCCGATGTCGCCGAGGCCCCAGGCCGTTCCCGTCGTCGTCACGGCGCCGAAGATCACCGCGAACAGGATCAGGCCCTGGAGCACGCGGATCAGCGCGCGACGCAGGAGAGCATTGGGGATCCAGCGGTTGAGGTAGGTCAGGTTGACCTCCGCCATGTAGTAGTACGCCACGATGGTGGTGAAGGCGAAGAACAGCAGGGCGATCGCCACGAAGGTGGGGCCCAGGCCATGGAAGACCGTCTCGAAGCCGGCCTGCGCGAACTCGGGGCCGTAGTCGGTCTCCGCCGGGATGGTGCCGGGGTAGATGACCGTCTCCTCGTCGAGCGCGAACACCTTGTACATGTCCGTGGAGATGATGAGGAAGGCGGTCGCGGTGCAGACGAACAGGGTGTCGATGTAGACCGCGAAGGACTGGGCGAAGCCCTGCTTCGCCGGATGCGAGACCTCCGCGGCGGCCGCCGCGTGGGGGCCCGTGCCCTGACCGGCCTCGTTCGAGTACAGGCCGCGCTTGACGCCCATCTCGATCGCCTTGCCGACGATCGCGCCGAACACGGCGTGCGCGCCGAACGCGCTCGAGAAGATCGTGCTGAACACGTGCCCGATCTGGTCGAAGTTCACGAAGAAGACGATGAGCGCCGCGAGGATGTACAGGATCGCCATGAGCGGGACCACGATCACCGCGAACTGGGCGATGCGCTTGACGCCGCCGATGACGATGAACGCCAGCAGGATCACGACGGAGGCTCCGGTGAGCCAGTGCGGGACGCCCCACGCGTTGTACACCGCGGAGGACATGCCGTTGGCCTGCACGCCGGGCAGGAAGAAGCACATCGCGAGGATCGTGACGACCGCGAAGACGATCGCGTAGATCAGGAAGAGGGGCGCGGCGGCCGTGTGCTTGTACGCCTTCTCGATGTAGTACGCGGGGCCGCCGCGGTACTCCCCGGTGTCCTTGTCCTTCTCCTTGTAGATCTGCCCCAGGGTGCACTCGACGAACGAGGTGGAGGCGCCGAGGAAGGCGATCAGCCACATCCAGAACACGGCTCCGGGACCGCCCAGCGCGATCGCCGTGGCGACGCCGCCGATGTTGCCCATGCCCACGCGCCCGGCCAGCGACATCATGAGGGACTGGAAGGACGACGTGCCGTCCGGGGAGGACTCGCCCTTCTTGAGCTGGGCGAGCATGTCAGGGATGCAGCGGACCTGCAGGAATGCGGTGCGCAGCGAGAAGTAGAGGCCGGCGAGCAGCAGCAGTCCGACCAGCGGGAGCGACCAGACCAGGTCGTTCGCGCCGCCGACGAGTTCGTCGAAGTTCATGGAGATCCTCCGCGTGTGGGGAAGGGCGGTGCTCCGCGGAGCGTCCTCGCCTGTGACGGCGAGCACAGGCGCGGGTGCTGGGTGACACCGTAGCGGACCGGGGAGCGGGGCGGGGGCGAATCGGAGGAATCGGGCGCGCCGTTGCCGGGCCGTGATGTTCGTCCTCCCCGAGGAGGCGGCGCCGTGCTCGGCGTGCATGCTCCCCGCCCGTCCGATAGAGTTGTCCGCGACCCCTCGTGCGGTGTCATCCGGCTGAACTCCCCCAGGGCTTGACGGCAGCAAGGGCAGGCAGGCTCTGGCAGGTGCGCGAGGGGTCGTCCTATGCCCGGCGGCGGCGCGCGAGTACCGTGAGCCCATGGATGCCGCCCCGCACCGCACCGTCGTGATCTCGGGGGCCTCCGGGCTCATCGGAACCCGCCTGGTCGCTCTGCTCCGGGCGGAGGGGTGCGAGGTCCGACGCCTGGTCCGACGCCCGGTCTCGGCGCCGCAGGAGATCCGCTGGGACCCGGACACCGGCCTGCTGGATCCCGCGGCCCTCGCCGGGGCCGATGCGGTCGTCCACCTCTCCGGCCGCAGCATCGCCACCCGCTGGACGCCTCGCGCCCGGGAGGAGATCCTGGGCTCCCGCCTGCGCAGCTCCCGCCTGCTGGCCTCGGCCCTCGTCTCGCTCCCCGCCTCCGAGCGGCCCGCGGCGCTCGTCCAGGCCAGCGGCATCGGCATCTACGGGCCACGGCGTCCGGGGGAGATGCTGGACGAGGACTCGTCCACCGGCGAGGGCTTCCTCGCGGACGTCGTCCGCGCCTGGGAGGCCTGCGCGCGGCCCGCGGCCGACGCCGGAATCCGGACCGTCCTGGTGCGCACCGGCATGGTCCTCAGCCCGCTCGGCGGGGCGCTCCGGCCGCAGCTGCCGCTGTACCGGCTGGGCCTGGGCGGACGGATGGGGCCGGCCGGAGCGATGATGAGCTGGATCGGTCTCACGGACATGGCACGGGTGTACGCGCACGCCGTGAGCGCCGCGCAGCTGCACGGTCCCGTCGACGCCGTCGGCCCCCGCCCCGTCACGCAGGCCGAGTTCGCACGCACCCTGGGGCACGTGCTGCACCGTCCGGCCCGGCTGCCGGTCCCGCCCCTCGGCCCGCGGCTCCTGCTGGGCGCGGACGGGACCGACGAGCTGATCCTCACCGACCAGGCGGTGAGCGATGCCCGCCTCCGGGCCAGCGGCTTCGTGCCGAACGCCATCGATCTGGAGTCCGCGCTGCGCCAGGAGCTGGGGCGGGCGTAGACGATCGACGGGGGCTCCGCCTGCCATCGGGGGGCCTCTGCGCATCGGGCGGCCGGGACGATGGGGGCATGAGCGCGCAGGGAACGACTCCGCCCGTGACCGCCTACCGGGGACATCACGGCGGGCACGACTACGTGGTCCTCGCCCGGCACGGCGTCCTCGACGCGCGGGCGGTCCTCGTCATCGACGGGGTCTACCACGACCCGAAGAAGGAGGAAGAGCCCCGCGTCGAGGCCACCGCCCCGGGCGTGGTCGTCCACGAGGCCGTGCACGACGCGGTGAGCGGGGAGGCGGACGGTCTCGCCTTCCGCGCCGGGGAGAGCATCCGGTCGATCATCTATCGGGTCCGCCGTCCGGGCGAGGACGGGACGCTCGCCGATGCCGAGACGATCGAGGTGCGCACGACGGGCCTCGGCGGCATGGGAGAGGTCGACGTGACCGGATCGCTCGAGCTGCGGGGCACCCCGCTGCGCCCCGATCCCGGCAGCGCCTCCGCCGCGCGGGAGGAGCGGAAGGCTGCGCATCCGCTGCGCGCCGCGCTGTTGGCCGCGGGCGGAAAGGCGGCCGTCTATCTCGTCCCTCTGCTGGGGATCGGCGCCCTCTTCTCCGGCTTCCTGGCGCCGGCGAGGCGATTCGTCGAGGGCCTGGTGCGACCGCCGGTCCTGTGGCTCGGCGAGGTGCTCGCCCCTGTGGGGGAGGCGATCGCGGCGGTGAGGCGCTTCCTGTTCGGATGGATCCCGGCGATTCCCTGGCCCGACATCCATCTACCGTTCCTCCCGGCGATCCCCGACTGGGCGGGCGACGTGCTGGTGCCCGTCGTGGTCGTGGCCCTGGTCGGGGCCGCCGCCTGGAAGCGGGTGCGATGGCGGGCCCGGCGGATGGACGAGGCCGCTGGCCGGGCGGACGGGACCCCGGGCCGCGAGGAGGAGCCCGGCTCCTCCTCCCCATCGTCCTGACGTCCACAGCGGCGGGGTCCGCGGCGCGCTCTGTCGGGAGGCTCCACTAGCCTGGTGGGGTGGCCACCGCTCTGTACCGTCGCTATCGTCCCGAGTCCTTCGCCGATGTCATCGGCCAGGACCACGTCACCACGCCCCTGAAGCGGGCGCTGCGGGCGGGGAGGATCGGCCACGCGTACCTGTTCTCCGGTCCGCGCGGCTGCGGCAAGACCACGTCCGCGCGCATCCTCGCCCGCTGCCTGAACTGCGCGCAGGGCCCCACCGACACCCCGTGCGGGACCTGCGACTCCTGCCGCGACCTGTCCCGTGGCGGTCCCGGGAGCCTCGACGTCGTCGAGATCGACGCCGCGAGCCACGGCGGCGTCGACGACGCCCGCGAGCTGCGGGAGCGGGCGACCTTCGCCCCGGCGCGCGACCGCTACAAGGTCTTCATCATCGACGAGGCCCACATGGTGACCTCCGCCGGCTTCAACGCCCTGCTCAAGCTCGTCGAGGAGCCGCCGGAGCACGTGAAGTTCGTCTTCGCGACCACCGAGCCGGACAAGGTCATCGGCACCATCCGCTCGCGCACCCACCACTATCCCTTCCGGCTGATCCCGCCGCAGGTGCTGCTGCCGTATCTGGACCAGGTCTGCCGGGCGGAGGACGTCCAGGTGGGGGAGGGCGTGCTGCCCCTGGTGGTCCGCGCCGGCGGCGGCTCCGCCCGTGACACCATGTCCGTCCTGGACCAGCTCATGGCCGGGGCGGGGGAGCAGGGCCTCGACCACGCGACCGCGATCGCGCTGCTGGGCTTCACCGACAGCGCCCTGCTGGACCGGGCCGTGACGGCGATCGCGCAGCGCGACGGCGCCGGGCTCTACGGCGCCGTCGAGCAGGTGCTCGCCACCGGTCACGAGCCGCGTCGCTTCGTGGAGGACCTGCTCGAGCGGATGCGGGACCTGATCGTCCTCGGCGCCGTCCCGGATCGCGGCGAGGAGCTGCTGCCCCAGGTCCCCGCGGAGGATCTCGTGCACATGCGCGAGCAGGCCTCCACGTTCGCCCCCGCGGACCTGTCCCGCTGCGGCGACCTGATCCACGAGACCCTCTCGACCATGTCCGGGGCGACCTCGCCGCGCCTGCACCTCGAGCTGCTCGCCGCCCGCCTCGTGCTGCGGGACGAGCGCTCCGCCGCAGGATCCCCTGGCGCATCCTCTCCCGCCGCGGGTGCCGCTGCCGCGGGCTCCGTGTCTGCCGGAAGCGGTCGGGAGCAGGCCCGGCGCATCGCTCAGGAGCAGGCCGAGGCCCGCCGCGGGCGGAGTGCGCCGCCGGAGCCGGCCGCATCGGCCACGGCTCCCGCTGCCGCGCAGGCGCCGCGCACCGAGGACGCACCGCC